>NZ_LBCR01000004.1:0-2221 GCF_001005635.1 Microbacterium sp. Ag1 | reverse complement strand
GGGGGGGGGGGGGCTTCAGAGCCCCGAGAGCAACTTCCCTTTCGCAGCCGTGAACTCCTCATCCGACAGGATGCCCTCGCGGTGCAGCTCCGACAGCTCACGCAGCCGGTCCGACAACGTCGGCGCTGCAGGGAGCGAGGCGGCGACCGCGACCGCCTCGACGACGACCTCGGGTTCGACTGCGGCGGTGATTCCGAGCACGGCATTCCCCGCCTCGACCAGGGCCACGGCGACGGCGTTGTGCTCCTTCTGGGAGATGTTCATCCATCCGTTGTGCTTCTGGTTGACCAGAGTGTGAATCGTTTTGTCCGTCGCGATCACCAGGTTCGACTTGCGGGCGGAGTTCGCGGCGAACTGGGCGACGCCCGTCGTCGCCAGGCCGATCGCCGTCCCTCTGGTCAGGAGCTTGCCGCCCTTCACGATGCCTGACATGGCCTGCATGACCGCACCTTCGATGGGCGACCCGGGCACCGCATCTGCTGTGGTCTCAGCTTCCGGAGACGCGAAGGAGATCGACCGAAGCTTCTCGTACGGGGTCGACTTCGTGATCTCCACGGAGCGTTCGCGGGTCTCCCCTCCGACCGCGATGCGAACGAATCCACCCTCGTAGATCTCGATCGTCGAAGTGCCGAAGACTCCGCTGGTGACAAGTGCCCCGGCTGCCAGCGCACGTTCGCTGTGTAGGCGGGCCTCCTCTTCTTTCGTCGCCTTCTTGTCGGCCGCCGCCTTCTTCACGGCGGAGCCGAGCTTCGAGAAGACGTTCGTGCCCTCAGCAGGCTCCGCGGCGGCGACGACCACGGCGACTGCGGCCGGCGCCGGGGCCGGCGGTGGCACGGGAGCGGGAGGCGCGGGACTGCGGAGATGCTCGGTCCACGCCGCTCCGTCCCAATACCGCTCGTTTCCACTGCCATCCGGGTACCAACCCGCGGGTGCTTGCTCGCTCACGCGTTCATATTGGCATGAACGACAGACGATGGTCCAAGACCTGACGACCCTTCTGAAGGCGTTGTCGGGCACGCTATCGAGCAATCCCTTCTCCGGCGCCGTTCCGTATAGGAAGAGGCTGCGCCCGCGCGCGTGTAGACGGCGGAGAGGTCAGTCCGCCGCGCGAATCCCTTCCACCCGTCCGCCCCGTACGCCATCATGGGTCAACCGCCCGTGAAGGAGTCCGCGTTGTCGCTCACTCAGAGTTCGTCCAACACCAATGCTGTCGCTGGACTCCCCGGAGTGCAGGTCATCGCGAGGATCCGTCGCCTTCTGATCCTCGCCGTGATCGCCGCGCTGGTGTATCCCACCCTCATGGTCCCGAGCAGAGTCACCTGTCCTGGCGGCATCGATGGCAACGGTGGGTTCTTCGATGGGTCGGGGCGGCCGGTGGACGAGGCTCCCCTGTGCATCCAGCTCACCCTCGGCCCCAGCCCGTTGGTCTATGTCGGTATTGCCGCGATCGTCCTGATCACTCTCGGGCGCGTGATGAAGGCGAGCGACGAACGGGCAGCCCTCAGGGCACTGAACCGGGCGGCCATCGGAATCGCGGCACTCGTGGCCGTCGCGATCGTCGTCTCACACGTCTGGTTCTTCCTGATCCCGATGGAGGGGTTCACCTCCGGCTCCTGGACGGTCTTCAGCCCCTTCCCCTTCGGCAACATCGACGTCACGACCACACCCATGACCATGGAGTGAGGCACGACAGGGGCAGGAGAGCCGCGCGGATATGCAGCTGCAGGAGCGCGACACGCCCGGCGGTCGGCCTAGATTTGCCCGATCCCCGGGATCCGCGTAACTTATTACTTGTTCGCCCCAAACGGTTGAGCGGAGGTCCTCGGACCGGCTCCCGTCAAGCAGCTAACACCTCCCGAATCCCAGACACTCACTGAGTGAACAGGATGAAGGATGCTGATCCGTTCCCACGGTCAGGCCGAAGAAATTCGGACTTGACAACGGAAGCGAGATCGGTAAGATAGAGAAGTTGCCCTTCGGGCCTGGCTGTGATGGCTGGGTCGTGGGAGCATCCGATCCTTGAGAACTCAACAGCGTGCACTTGTCAAATGCCAAATTATCCTCGTCTAGCTTCGGCTAGTTGAGAATTCCTTTGGATCAAAGACCAACCTCCTTGTGGGGTTGGCAATGGATGAAGTCAGCAATGAATTTGTCTCTTTGGTCAGCATCAAACTCGCTGCGTCACCGTTTTCCCGGTGGGGTATGCATTTCTTTTTTACGG
>NZ_LBCR01000001.1:0-1105 GCF_001005635.1 Microbacterium sp. Ag1 | reverse complement strand
TGTGATGTCCAGGGACGTTGTTGCGTGAATTGCGTGTGAGCTGTTGACGGGTGAAGGCCTCCCGTTGCGAGAGTGGAGCTGTCTAGGAACCACTTTTCGCACACAGGAGGCCTTCGTGTCCCACGCTAACGCTGCTCTCACTCCGCGCGCTCGTCTGCGCTTGGCCAAGCTCATCGTTGAAGACGATTGGCCGGTCGCCGTCGCGGCGAAGATGTTCATGACCTCGCCGCCGACGGCGCGCAAGTGGGCGGCGAGGTTTCGGACCGAAGGGTCCGCGGGGATGTTTGATCGTTCCAGTCGGCCACACTCGATGCCGACGAAGACGCCGCCCGCGGTGGTGAAACGGATCGTGAAGGCGCGGTGGCGTCGTCGGCTGGGGCCGGTCCAGATCGGCGGTGAGCTCGGCGTCGCGGCGTCGACGGTTCATGCCGTCCTTGTGCGTTGCCGGATCAACAGGCTCAGCCGCATTGATCGGGTCACCGGTGAACCGATCCGCCGCTATGAGCACGACCATCCTGGATCCCTGATCCATGTCGACGTCACGAAGTTCGGCAACATCCCTGACGGCGGAGGGCACAAGTTCCTCAGTCGACAGCAGAGCAAAGCCAATGCCCAGGCGCAGGCACGCCGGACTGGTGAACGCGGACGCGAATACCGGCCTCGTATCGGCACCGCGTTTCTGCACACCGTCATCGATGACCACTCCCGCGTCGCCTATGCCGAGATCTGTTCGGACGAGAAGGCTGCCACCGCTATCGGCGTGCTCGAACGCGCTGTCGCCTGGTTCGCCGATCGCGGCGTCGCCGTCGAGCGGGTGCTCTCTGACAACGGGTCCGCTTACCGCTCCCATGCCTGGCGGGAGGCATGCGTTGGACTCGGGATCGTGCACAAGCGCACCCGCCCCTACCGGCCGCAGACGAATGGGAAGATCGAGCGTTTCCACCGCACCCTCGCCGATGGCTGGGCCTACGCCCGCTTCTATACCTCAGAGAGCGAACGCCGCAACGCGCTGCCCGGCTGGCTGCACTTCTACAATCATCACAGGCACCACTCCGCGATCGGAGCCCCGCCCGTCAGCAGACTCAACAACCTGCCTGGACATCAC
>NZ_LBCR01000006.1:0-2816 GCF_001005635.1 Microbacterium sp. Ag1 | reverse complement strand
CACCCGCCTTGACACTTTCCGAAGTAGCGCGACTGCGTCGCCTCTATCGGTGAATTCGCTCAGGCTTCATGACGGATCGCGCTTGTGAGCCGGATGTAAATTCCGGGGCATGCAGAGTCGTTTCTCTCTGGGGTGAACGGAAAGAGTCGTAGCCTGCGCGGGACTTCGTCCCCAACGTTCCGGCCGAGCTACGCCCATTGGTTCGCCTTCGAAACGGGCCGTATCGGTGTCCGCCGCTAGCATGCACTTGCGGCGGACTGTCGCCGTGGGCTGGGGGAAAGATGCATCGACGAGAGACAGAACCGTCAGAGGCGGGTCGTGACTTGCTTCTCAACCAGGTGAGAGAGCTATATGGGCGCATCGCGTACACGCAGAAGACCCATGAGAAGCAAGCTGACATCTGCGCGATGTCCTCGCGGAGGCAAAGAGTCTGGAAGTTCGTTCTCACGGCGGTCGGATCGGGGACGTTCCTAGCGTCACTCTTCGGGCTGCTGCTGGACCCGCAGTGGGCATCGCTAGCTACCTCCTTCATCGCCGTGCTAGTCACGGCGGCAAGCCTGGGTGACCGGACATTCCGATACGGCGAGGAGATGCAGCAGCACCGCGACACCGCGGCTTTGCTATGGAACTTGCGGGAGTCGTATCTGTCGCTGATTGTGGACCTGAAGTCCGAGTCTCTGCCGCTCGACCAGGCGCGGCAGAAACGAGACGAGCTGCAGAAGGCGGCTCAGGCCGTGCTGAAGGACGCCCCGCGAACGACACCGCAGGCGTATGCCATGGCTCAATCCGGCCTGAAGGACAAGGAAGATCTCACTCTCAGCACGCAGGAGATCGATTTGATGCTGCCGGAGGCGCTTCGAGAGGATTGGGAGCACTGATGTCGCAAACCGGTGACATCTTCGATGGTCTCCTCACCAATCTCAGGGTCAACACTGCTGAGAGCATCGCCGACCGGCGGGACGAAGTAACGAAAGCTCTGAACAGCGAGTTCCGCAGCTTGACCGGCTCCACGGCGAACAAGCTGATGGTCGGTTCCTACGGTCGTTGGACAGCGATCAAAGGTATATCGGACCTTGACCTCCTGTACATATTGCCGTCCAGTCTGCGCGCCTCATACGAGGAGGAAGGCGGGCCGCTCAAAGCGCTGCGGCGCGCCCGCGCTGCGATCCAGAAGCGGTATCCGACGACGACTGTCGGGGTCGACAGGCTGGTCGTCGTAGTGGAGTTCTCGAACTTCACTTTCGAGGTGCAGCCCGTGTTCGAAAACGAGGACGGGTCCTTCGACTACCCGGACACTTACAGCGACTCGTGGAAGATGACGAAGCCTCGCGATGAGATCTCCGCAATCAGCGAGGAAGACTCAGCTACTAGTGGCAATCTGCGACGCTTGTGCAAGCTCGCTCGAGCATGGCGCAACAAGCAAGGAGTCGTGATGGGCGGGCTGCTCGTAGACACCCTTGCGTACAATTTCCTAACGTCTACGACGGAACATCGCTCTGGCACGTCCGAATCCTACGGCGAGATGATGCGCGACTTCCTTCTGTACCTCGCGGACCAGGTGGACCACGATTTCTATCTGGCGCTTGGAAGCCGTCAGCGCGTTCGAGTCAAGAAGCGCTTCCAGAAGAAGGCTGCGTCCGGCGCTGAGCTTTGCACCGAGGCGGTCGACGCTGCTGGTCAGAAGAACGAGTACAAGAAGTGGAGAGCAGTATTCGGAAAGTCCGTCCCAGCAGTAGTGGCTGGAGGGGAGAATGCGCTTGCAGCCAGATCGTTCAACGACACGGAGGAGTTCATCGAGGACACCCATCCCGTGGACATCCGTTTTTCGGTCGAGATCAGCTGTACCGTGACCCAGGACGGATTCCGTCCTACCTCGCTGAACTCATTTCTCAACCTGTTCTCGCTACTGCCCGCAAAGAAACAACTTACGTTCGCGATCGACAACATCGACGTGCCGGGATCATATGAGGTGCGTTGGAAGGTACTGAACCGAGGAGCCGAAGCTGAGCGGCGGGATCACGTACGCGGTGAGATCATCCGTCCGACCCACGGCACCGAGCGCCGCGAAGTGACCTCCTTCCGAGGGAATCATTACGTGGAGTGCTACGTCATCCAGCGCAACGTCGTCGTGGCTCGCGGGCATATCGACATCCCGATCGCAGCAGAGTCTTCCTAGACCGCGCCCCTGGTGCAGTGGGTGCCCATGCCCGCGGCCCTGCGGCGATCCACCCTGCCACAGGTGACTGGCTCCAACGCCTCTCGAGCAAGTCAGCTTGGTCGATCATTCTCGTCGTCGGAATTTTGATAAGCGTCATGAGGCAAGTCGCTCCATGTGCCGGCTACAGCTGTCCCGGAAACTCGCGGGATCGCGATCCGATCTCACGACAACTCTCGTGAGATCGGACATCAAGCAGATTTCGACAGGCCTGTCGTTTCTCACGAAAGTCGTCACTTTCTCACGAATGTTGTCGCAGTTCTCATGGAAGGTGGCGGATTCTCATGAAACCTGTCGCAGCACCGATCGGCGGCGAAGCTACCGACCCCGCCGAGAATGATCGTGTACGGCGGGATGACTCGTACAGCCGCTGAATGGGGTCCAGAAACGTGAGCCGTCAGAGGGTTTTGGCAGGCGTATTCGCTGACCTCTGGCGCTCCGCTCCAGTCAGCTCAACGGTTGAGAAGTGAGCTCTGGATCTTCTCGGATACGGCTTGGCGCAGCGGGCGCACTGCTTCGGCGTCCCAGGACGCCGGGTTGGGGAACGACCATTCCAGGAGTTCCCCGCGAGGCGTCGCCGGGCCGCGTCCGTTTGAGTGGT
>NZ_LBCR01000009.1:0-8377 GCF_001005635.1 Microbacterium sp. Ag1 | reverse complement strand
CGGCGCCCGGTGCTGGTGCGAACCATCTGGCTCCTCGTCGGGCTGGTGGTGCTCGTCGTCCTCAGCGTCCTGTCGATCTCCTTCGGCGTGCGCGCGGTCTCGTTCGACGACATCGTCGCCGCGCTCACGGGCCACACCGACACGATCGCCGAGGCCGCGATCGTGAAGCGCATACCGCGCACCGTGCTCGCCCTCCTCGTCGGCGCTGCGCTCGCCCTCTCCGGAGCGACCATGCAGGCGGTCACTCGGAACCCGATCGCCGACCCCGGCATCCTCGGCGTCTCGAACGGCGCCTCCCTGGCTGTGGTCTGCGGCATCGCCTTCTTCGGACTCGCCGACCCCTACGGGCAGATGGCCTTCGCGATCGTGGGCGCCGGCGTCGCCGCCGTCTTCGTCTACACGGTCGGCTCGCTCGGGCGCGGGGGAGCGACCCCTCTCAAGCTCGCACTCGCGGGGGCGGCGACATCGGCCGCCTTCGCCTCGCTCATCAGCGCCGTGATGCTGCCCCGCGTCGACCTGCTGCAGACGTTCCAGTCCTGGCAGATCGGCGGCGTCGGCGGAGCGGAGTGGCCGCGCATCGCCCTGACCGCGCCGGTGCTCGCCGTCGGCGCCCTCATCTGCTTCCTGTGCTCGCGGGGCATGAACTCCCTCGCCCTCGGCGACGAGATGGCCAAGGGTCTCGGCGAGAACGTGTTCCGCACCCGCATGATCTCGGCACTCGGCGCCGTGATCCTCGCCGGGGCCGCGACCGCGATCGCCGGACCCATCGGATTCGTCGGGCTGATCATCCCGCACGTGTGCCGCATGCTGGTGGGGACCGACCACCGCTGGCTGCTTCCGTTCTCGGCCATCGCCGGCGCCGCCCTGCTGACGGCGAGCGACATCGTGGGCCGCGTGATCGCGCCGTCGTCCGAGGAGATCCAGGTCGGCATCATCACCGCCATCATCGGAGCGCCGTTCTTCATCTGGATCGTCCGTCGGCAGAAGGTGCGTGAGCTGTGAGCACGACCGAGCACACCGAGCACACCCTCGAACGCGGCGAGGAGTCCGCCGCCGCCCGCATCACGCGGATCGTCGCGGGCCGACGCTCGCGCCACCGTCGTCACGCGATCGCCACGATCGTGCTCGGCGTCCTGGTCCTCGCCCTCTTCGCGGTCGCTCTCATGGCGGGGAACACGTTCTACACACCGGACGAGGTGATCCGCGTGATCCTCGGCGAGACCGTGCCGGGGGCGTCGTTCACGGTGGGCGACCTGCGGCTGCCGCGCGCGGTGCTCGCCGTCCTCACCGGCATCGCCTTCGGCATGGCGGGCGTCTGCTTCCAGACGATGCTGCGAAACCCCCTCGCCTCGCCCGACATCATCGGCATCTCCAACGGCGCCGGAGCTGCAGCCGTGTTCGGCATCATCGTGCTCTCCGTCAACGGGCCGGTCGTGTCGCTGCTCGCGCTCGTCGGTGCCGTGGTCACGGCCTTCGTGATCTACCTCCTCTCGATCAAGGGCGGCTTCGCCGGCACGCGGCTCATCCTGATCGGGATCGGCATCGCGGCGATGCTGCAGAGCGTCATCTCCTACCTGCTGTCGCGCGCGGCGAACTGGGACATCCAGACCGCGATGCAGTGGCTCACCGGAAGCCTCAACAACGCATCGTGGGAGCGGGTGCTGCCGATGGCGATCGCCGCGCTGATCATCGTGCCGCTGATGCTGTCGCAGGGCCGCGCACTCGGAGCGCTCCAGCTGGGAGACGATTCGGCGGCGGGGCTCGGCATCCGCGTCAACGCCACACGTCTGCTGCTCATCCTCGGTGCGGTCGCGCTGCTCGCATTCGCGACGGCCGCCACCGGGCCCATCGCCTTCGTCGCGTTCATGGCGGGGCCCATCGCCGCGCGCATCACGGGTCCAGGCGCGAACCTGCTCCTGCCGTCGGCATTCGTCGGGGCTCTGCTCGTGCTCGCCGGCGACCTCATCGGCCAGTTCGCCTTCGGAACCCGCTACCCCGTCGGAGTCATCACCGGCGTCGTCGGTGCGCCGTACCTGATCTATCTCCTCATCCGCACCAACCGCTCCGGGGGTTCGCTTTGACCGTCTCGCACAGCCTGTCCGCCGAGGGCGTCACGCTCGCCTACGGCGACCGCACCATCATCGACGGTCTCGACCTGCAGATCGCCCCCGGCCGCATCACGACCATCGTGGGAGCGAACGGATGCGGCAAGTCGACGCTGCTGCGTTCGCTCGCCCGTCTGCTGTCGCCGAGCGACGGGCAGATCGTGCTCGACGGCAAGTCGGTGCACGCACGCCCGACCAAGGAGGTCGCGCGCATCCTCGGGCTGCTTCCGCAGTCGCCCGTCGCGCCGGAGGGCATCGCGGTCGCCGATCTGGTCGGCCGCGGACGGCACCCGCATCAGAAGATGCTCGCCCGCTGGAGCACGCATGACTACGAGGTGGTGGCAGACGCCCTCGACGCGACCGGCATCTCCGACCTCGCCGACCGCAGCGTCGACGAGCTCTCCGGTGGCCAGCGGCAGCGCGTGTGGATCGCGATGGCCCTCGCGCAGGAGACCGACATCCTGCTGCTGGACGAGCCGACCACCTTCCTCGACGTCGCGCACCAGGTCGAGGTGCTCGACCTGCTCACCGACCTGAGCGTCTCACGCGGCACCACGATCGTCATGGTGCTGCACGACCTGAACCTCGCCGCCCGTTACGCCGACGAGCTGGTCGCGATGAAGGACGGGCGCGTGCATGCGACGGGCGCACCCCAGGACATCGTCACCGCCGAGCTCGTCGAAGAGGTCTTCGGCCTCGCCAATCAGATCACCATCGATCCGGTCTCCGGCAAGCCGATGGTCACACCCATCGGGAGGCACCATGTCCGCTGAGACGACCACGACCGAGCGCCCGACCTACATCCTCACCCGCGCCGAGGTGCGGGCCGTCGCGCGTGTCTCGCCCTCCTTCGTGCGGGTGACCTTCGGTGGAGACGAGTTGAGCGAGTTCGGCACACCGGGTGAGGTGTTCGACAGCCGCATCAAGCTGGTCTTCCCACCCGCGTCCGGAGTGCTGCCCGACCTCGACAGGGCATCGGACAACTGGTGGCAGGCCTTCCTCGCCGTGCCGGAGGAGGAGCGCGGATCCATGCGCACCTACTCCGTGCGCGAGCTGCGGGTCGATCCCGAGACCGGCACCGAGGTGGACGTCGACTTCGTGCTGCACCTCGAGCCGGGTCTGACCGGGCCGGCCTCCCTGTGGGCGAGCCAGGCCGCGGTCGGGCAGGAGCTCTACCTGGTCGGACCCCGCCGCGGGGTGGACGTGGATGCGCACGGAGGGGCCGAATTCGCCCCCGGTACCGCGGCATCGGTCGTGCTCGCGGGCGACGAGACGGCTGCTCCGGCGATCGCCCGCATCCTGGAGGACGCGCCGCGCGACCTGCGCGGTGTCGCCTTCATCGAGGTGCCCTCGCCTGCCGACATCCTGCGCATCGACGTGCCCTCAGGGGTCGAGGTGCACTGGCTTCCCCGTGATGCCGGCGAGCCGCACGGGCTGCGACTGATCCCCGCCGTGCTCGGCTACCTCGGAGACGCCGACGCTGCGGACGAGATCCGGGTGAAGGACATCGACGGCGAGGACCTGCTGTGGGAGACGCCGGAGTACTCCGGTCTCGGCGAGGACATCGCCACGGCCGACGCTCCGGCCGAACGTTACTTCTGGATCGCGGGGGAGAGCGGCGTGGTCACCACGCTGCGTCGCCACCTGGTCAAGGACCTCGGCATCGACCGCAGCCAGGTGGCCTTCATGGGCTACTGGCGCCGCGGTGTCGCCATGCGCGGCTGACCCCCCTCCTCCCTCTTCCTAGCCTTCCTCCTTCCTGCCAAAACGGAGACGACCCGAGCATCCGCCGGCGTGTCTTGTGTGGACGCGCCGCCCGGATGCCGGGTCGTCTCCGTTTCGGCCTGCCTGCCCCGGAGAACGGACGGCTGGCAGGGGAGGGGTTACTTCGCGAGGAAGGTCTTCAGCGCGGCGTTGACCTCGTCGGCGTGGGTCCAGAGCAGGCCGTGCGGGGCGCCCTCGACCTCGACGTAGTCGGCCTCCGGGACCGCCTGGTGGAAGCGGCGCGCGGTGGCATCGATCGGGAGGATGTTGTCCTTCGTGCCGTGCAGGATGAGCGTGGGCTTCGCGGCCGCTGCCACAGCCTCGACGTCGGCGCGGAAGTCCTCGATCCAGGCGGGCACGACGGCGTAGGCAGCCACGGGCGCGCTGCCGATCGCGACGTTCCAGCTGCCGGTCACGGCCTGCTCGCTGATGCGCGAGCCGAGGTTCTCGTCGAGGTTGTAGAAGTTCTTGTAGAAGTCGGTGAACCACGCGAAGCGGTCGCCCTTCGCCGCGGCCTCGATGCCGTCGAACACCTCCTGCGGCACGCCCTCGGGGTTGTCGTCGCGCTGCACGAGGAACGGTTCGAGCGAGGCGAGGAAGGCGAGCTTGGCGACGCGCTCGTGTCCGTAGCGGGAGACGTAGCGGGCGAGCTCGCCGGTGCCCATCGAGAAGCCGACGAGCACGACGTCGCGCAGGTCGAGGGTCTCGAGCACGGTGTTCAGGTCGGCGGCGAACGTGTCGTAGTCGTAGCCGGAGTTCACCTTTGAGGACTGGCCGAATCCGCGGCGGTCGTAGGTGATGACGCGGTAGCCCTGGGCGAGGAGTTCGCGGGTCTGGCGCTCCCAGCTGTGCCCGTCGAGCGGGTAGCCGTGGATCAGGACGACGGGCTGACCTGCTCCCTGGTCTTCGTAGTAGAGCTCGATCGCGGTGCTGTTCTCGTTTCCGACGGTGATGTAGCCCATGGTCCTGATCCTTTCGGTTCCGGTGAGAACGGTCGTTCTCGCTCGATGTCCTCAATCTAGAGAACGTTCGTTCTCGTGTCAAGTAGACTTCTGGACATGACCGAAGACGAGGCTCGCGAGCGCATCCTGTCCGCCGCGGAGGAGCTCTACTACCGCAAGGGCTACGCCGCTGTGGGCATGGACGAGCTGCGCTCGGCCGCCGGCGTGTCGCTGCGCCGCCTCTACGCGCTCTTCCCTGCCAAGAGCGACATCGTCGCGGCCGTGCTGGCGCGCAAGCACGCGGAGTGGGAGTCCGGCCTCTCGGGGGCGGTGTCGGATGCGGGGGATGACCCCCGTGCGCGCATCCTGGCCGTCTACGGGTACCTCGAGAACTGGTTCTGCGCCGACGACTTCCGTGGCTGCGCCTTCATCAATGCGTTCGGCGAACTCGGTGGCACCAATGTGGAGGTCGCGGAGATCGTGCGGGCGCACAAGGCGTCATTCCAGGAGTACATGGCCGGCCTCGTCGCCGACACCGGAGCTCCGCCCGCGCTCGCCGCGCAGCTGTCGATCCTCGCCGAAGGAGCGCAGAGCACCGCGGCGATCTCGGCCGATCCAGCCGTCGCCGCACAGGCGCGGGGTGCGGCCGAGGTGCTGATCGACGCGGCTTTCGCCCGCGCCTGAACTCTCGCCCGGCGCATCATCCATATTTTGGCTAACCTGGTTAGCGAAACGGCGCACCTCTGTCAAGGCCGGTGCGACCGAGGAAGGACAGCCGTAGCCTTCGGGGCATGGAATCACGCACGAAGGGCATCGGTCGTCAGGCGCTGATCATCGCGGCGGCGACATTCATGGTGATCGCGGCCGCTGTCGGGGCCGGAGCATTCGGCGGCGCGTCCGTCGACGATCTGCAGGACGGGGCGCTCTCGGCTCAGGGCTCGTACCTCGCGCCGGCGGGGCCCGCATTCTCGATCTGGTCGCTGATCTACCTCGGGCTGATCGCCTACACGGTGTGGCAGGCGCTCCCCGCTCAGCGGCAGGATCCGCGTCAGCAGGCCGTGGGCGGGTGGATCGCCGCCTCGATGGTGCTGAACGGGCTGTGGCTGGTGACCGCACGGTTCCTGACGCTGTGGCTCACGGTCGTCGTGATCGCGGCGCTCCTGGCCGTGCTCGCGCGGGTGATCGTGCTGCTCGGCCGCTTTCCCTCCCGGAACCTCGCCGACCGCATCCTCACTGACGGCGCGAACGGCCTGCACTTCGGTTGGGTCACCATCGCGACGGTGGCGAACACGGCCGCGTGGTTCACGCAGATCGCTCCGAAGAGCTGGGCGCAGGCAGCGGATGCCTGGGCCATCGCCGTGCTCATCGTGGTCCTGGTGATCGGGGCTGCCGCGGCGTGGGCCACCGGACGCATCGCTCCTGCCCTCGCGACGGCCTGGGGTCTCGCCTGGCTCGCGGTCGGACGGCTCACCGGGGAGCCCGAGAGCACCCCGACCGCGATCGCCGCCATCGTCGTGGCCGTGCTGCTCGTGCTCACCGGGGTCGCGGCGGTCGTGCGGCGGTCGCGCGCCGGGAGCAACTCCTCAGAACCTGCGCGCTGAGCCCGTTCGCACCTGCGTTCGGGGGCGATGTCCCCGGTAGTTGAGGAGTTGTGTACGCCGGTAATGAGCCGCATTAGCGGCTACCGTGCAGCCGGTAAACATGCGCGCGTAGCCTAATGGCAGGCCAAGGAACGGCAGGCAGTGTTGCGCAGAGACGGAAACCGATCCACTGGACTCGGTCTCACTCTGCCCGACTGAATCGCGTCGGCTTGCGCACCACTCCCCCCATGCTTCGGCGCGGCACCGGGCGTCACCGCCCTCGTGCCGACCCCCGCTCCTGCCATAGAAAGCAGCATCGGGTTCATTAAACAGCAACGGGGATGGGAGGAAGCTCGCACATTCATCGCTGCCGTTGCCGATTGTGCCAACCAGTCCGATCAAGCTAGGAGCGGTGTCGGAGCACGACTGGAATGAGGGCAAGCGAGATTCGCCTGCCCTCCTCGTCCGCGGTGAAGACAAACTCGAACGTGGACGTTGCTGTATCGGCCGTCTTCCGGCTTCGCAATGTAACGCCGAGACTCTCGGCCGTGCTCTCGATCGTGCGCGACAGAGCCTGGTCGATAGTCCAGTACTCATCGTCGTCTGCGCTCACGGCATTACCCCAAACCGGTGAGACTCAATCCGGCCGATCTGGGATTGGCTGGCGGGGTTGGCGTTGGCTGTTCCTACCGTGTTCGTAACTCACCCCAAACCTGGCCCTTCGGTGCCTTCTGCTGGACATGTCCGTACTCGATGGGACGGCCGACGTCGACCCGGCCCACATCGGTGGCTTGATTAGAAGCCTGTCCAACCGATCAAGGCTGTGACTCCTCACAGAGTTAGACATTGATGAGCTGCTTGAGCTTGGATGGTTCAGCCGGGACCAGATCGTCAGTCTCGACCGGCGCAACTGGATCGACAGAATAATCAACGATTGCATCTAGGCGTCGCTACGACCCCTCTACCCAACTCTTGACAAACATAGAAGCGTCCAGCAACGGATCGTAGCCAGCGCGGCTGCTCCAGATCAGTTGTTCAACGGGTCGTTGACCAACAAGTGATTCCCTTCCAGTGCGAGCTCATCGGCGAAAGCGCGAGGGATCGCCCCCCATCGGGGATCGCGGTTAGTCTGTCGGCATGACACGTGTGTGGCTGAGTCGCTGGGAGTGGAGGTGTTGCGGTACTCCGTTTGCGGTCGGGGATGAGGTCGACTTCGGCATCATGACGCGTGATACCAGAAGTCTCGTTGACCGGATCGGACATGAGGTAGCTGCGACAGTGGATGCTCTCGAAGCTCACCACGATGAGGAGTACGTGGACCGGATGCGCGGCCGGGTCCGCGCCGTAAGTTCAGTCACACATGAAGTCGTAGAACGGAGGGTCCGATACTCGCTGGATCGCAGAGCGGGAGTCCGCTCTGCGGCTCGGCCTGGTGACAAGCACCAGTCGTCGAAGGATGTCCATCTGGATGAAAAGCTCACACGCGAATCGTTCACGATCGAGGCGGTCCCTAACACGACGGAACTTCGCCCGGTTCAGGGTGTCCCGTCGCCTGAGGACGAGTCGATCGTGGCGGGACCTGTGGCTACCCAAGCACTAGAACCCATCCCCGATGAGCGACGTCGACGGGTTCACAGCGGGTGGATTGTGGACGTAGAGGAGACCGGAGTTGGCGAGCGAAAAGCGACGCATATCACCTGACCTCACCGGGGTCCCAGCGTTGTGAGACCCCGGGTGCGCAGCAGGCCCGCCTCAAGGAAGAGTTCGGCGATGCGCACCGGCACGGAAGGGTCACGCTCGCTGGGCTTGAGCACGACCGCATTGCCGGCGGCGAGCGCGGGGCCGGCCTTCCACAGCGGGATCATGGCGGGGAAGTTGAAGGGCGTGATCGCGGCGACGACCCCGAGCGGCTGCCGCATCGAGTACACGTCGATGCCGGCTCCGGCGCCGGTGGAGTACTCGCCCTTGAGGAGGTGCGGAGCACCGG
>NZ_LBCR01000022.1:0-116013 GCF_001005635.1 Microbacterium sp. Ag1 | reverse complement strand
GTCTCGGCGCGGAGGATGGGTCTCGGAGCAGCAGCAGAGCGGTCAGGAGCCGATGAACTCCTCGGTCTCGCCGAAGGAGGGCTGCTCGCGGATCTCGACCGTCGCGCCGAGTCCGTCGGTGTCGAGCACCACGATCTCGTTGCGGCCCGTCCGCCACAGCGGCGCTGGCGCGTACAGCGTCTCCTGCGGTCCGATCTTCCAGTACCGGCCGAGGAGGAATCCGTTCAACCAGACCATGCCCTTCGAGCCGTCGGGAAATGCGAGCCAGGCGTCGAGCGGTTCGGCGATATCGAACGAGGCCACGGCGACCCCGTCGGCGGCGGGGTCGGCGGAAGGGGAGGTCGCCGCAGGAGCGTCGTGCGGGATCAGTCGATGCGTCCACCCGTTGACCAGTCGGCGACCGATCATCACGCCACGCATGATGCCCTTGCCCTCGCCGGTGTAGGGGCCGTAGTTGATGCGACCCAGGCTCTCGACGACGATGACGAGCCGGCCGACGCCACCTTCGCGCGGCAGGGGCAGAGACGTCTCGCCATCACGCTCGAGCACGCCGAGCCGAGCGCCGTCGAGGAACACCACTGCCCGGTCGTGCAGTCCGTCGACAGTGAGCGTCGCATCGGCGGGGAAGGACACGTCGGCCTCGTAGGCGACGAGCCCGTCTTCGGCGCCGAGCTCTTCGAAGGTGCGTGGTCGCGGCGAGACCTCGCCTGACGTGGGAAGCGAGGAGACCAGCTCGCTCAGGGAGGAGCGACGGTCGAGCGCTGCGGTAGCCGCACCCTGCCGCCGCGGCGCCGCGGGCACAGGCGGAAGAGCAGCTGCATGGAAGGGCGCGAACATCGCCCGAAGCGCATGGAACTTCTCGTTGAGGGTGCCGTCTTCGCCGATCGGCGCATCCGAGTCGTAGCTGGTGACGGTCGGTTGCAGCACCTGATCGTGGTTCGCCCCGTTCCAGAGACCGAAGTTCGTGCCTCCGTGCGCCATGTAGAGGCTCACGGATCCGCCCGCACGCAGCAGCTCCTCGATCGTGCCGCCGGCACTCGCGGCCGAACGCACGTGGTGCCGCTCCCCCCAGTGGTCGAACCACCCGCCCCACAGCTCACTGCACATGAGCGCATCGCCGTGACGACGCAGCTCCACCGCCTTCGCGACGCCGGTGCCGAAAGTGAATGTCGCCATGGCTCCAGGCACACTGCCGTGCTCGATCATGTCGCTCGTGATGCCGTCGGCGGTCGTGAGCATCTCGACCATCCCGCGGCGGCGCAGTCCGTCACGCAGATGCGCGAGGTAGGCGGGATCGCTGCCGAACGACCCGTACTCGTTCTCGACCTGAATCGCGACGATGGGTCCGCCGTGGGCAGCCTGCAGCGGGACGAGGCGGGGGATCAGCTCGTCGTACCAGGCGTCGACGGCCGCGAGGAAGTCGGCATCGCTCGTGCGCAGAGCAGCCACGCGGCCGGACAGCCAGAACGGGATGCCGCCGTTGGACCATTCCGCGCAGATGTAGGGGCTCGGCCGCAGGAAGACATCCAGGCCCACCTCTCCGGCGATGCGGATGAAACGCTCGATGTCGCGCCAGCCGTCGAAGCGCACATCGCCCTCGACGCGTTCGTGGAAGTTCCACGCGACATACGTGTCGACCGTGTTCGCGCCCATCGCGGCGAGGCGGCGGAGGCGGTCCTCCCACTGGTCGGGATGCACCCGGAAGTAGTGGATCGAACCGGCGATGATGCGGTGCGCGACGCCGTCGCGAAGGATCTCCCCGTCGCGCCAGGACAGGGCGGGAGCGCCGATCGGCGGCACGGCGGCCCGAGTGTCGACGGCAACGGACGCGGCGTCGACAGCCGAGGCGAGAAGGTCAGGCATAGCGCTCCAAGCACGAGTGTTTGCGTTCACATTATCGCATCACGATACTCCGCGCCTCCTGGATTCACGCCGATTGATCGCTACCATTGAGCACATGTCCCCTCGTCGCCCGAGAGACGACCGCGCCCCCAGCCAGGTCGATGTCGCCCAGCTTGCCGGTGTCTCCACACAGACCGTCTCCCGCGTCATGTCGGGGCAGGACAACGTGCGCCCCGACACCGCCAGGCGCGTGCTGGCAGCGGTCGAGGAACTCGGCTACCGGGTGCACGCCGCTGCCGCCTCGCTGGCGTCCGGTCGCACACGCGTGCTGGGTGTGATCGTCGTCTCCACCGACCGCTACTCGTCGGCAGCGCTCGGCGTCGGCATCCAACAGGCGGCGGCGGCGAACGGATACACGGTCTCGACCGCAGCCGTCGCCGATCACGCGTCGGCCGAGGCCTTCCTCGAAGCCTTCGACCGACTCGAGCGCCAGGGAGCCGAGGGCATCATCCTCGGAGTGCCGCTCGAACTCGAGAGCCCGGCCATGAGGGCGCGCACCGAGCGCACGCCCGCGACCCGCAGCGAGCGCACCTCTCTCGAAGAGGATGCTCCGCTCGCCGTCGATCAGCGCGCGATCGCCCGCCTCGCGGTCGAGCATCTCCTCGACCTCGGCCACAAGACCGTGTGGCACGTGTCGGGCGACGACTACTGGACCGAGACGCAGCAGCGCAGCGAGGCGTGGGAGCAGACGCTCCGCGACCGCGGGATCGTGCCCCCGCCGCTGATCCCCGCCGACTGGACACCAGAGTCGGGCTACCGCGCCGGTCGCACGATCGCCGCCATCCCCGAGGCCACGGCCGTGTTCGTCAGCAGCGACGAGATGGCGTTCGGCCTGATCCGCGCGCTGCATGAGGCCGGACGCAGCGTTCCCGACGACGTCTCGGTGGTGAGTGTCGACGACATCGCCCTCGCCGCCTACGCCTCCCCGGCACTCACCACCGTCCGCCAGCCCTTCGAGGCCATGGGCCGCGCGGCGGCGCTCCGGGTGATCGCGCAGATCGAGGGCCATGAGGCGGTGGGCGAGATGCCCTCCACCGATCCTCAGCTTGTCGTGCGTTCATCGACGGCCCCGCCGCGGACATGAGAAGAGAACTCTGATCGGACGGCGTCGAAGCGCTGGCGATTCTGTGCGCTCGCGCGGAGTCGCCCAGTTCTGAGCTCGGCACGATTGAAATGCTCGCGGACACGTGAGCGGCGAGAGAAGGACTGGGCCCCCGACTCAAGTCGCGGAGCCGTATCTCTCGCGAAGCCGCTGCAGCATCCACGCATTCACCTCGGCATGATCGCGCACGGCGCGTCCAGCCAGCGACGGGGCATAGGGGACCGGCCCGAACTCGGCGAGGAAGGTGACCGGCTTGCCATCCTGCTCGAGACGAGCGACGATCCGATCCCACCAGCCGAAGTAACGGTCGAGGAGTCCCCCCCCCAGCAGTCGTGCTCCGGATCGATCACCTGCGGGCCCTGCGCATGCCCGATCCGTGCGTGAACATGGTCGGCTCTGGCGATGCCGAGCGAGACCGCGTCGCGCTGGTCGTCGAGGTACGACTCCGAGACCACGAGCCAGTGCGAGACGTCAAACGCCACCCGAACGCCCTCGTGGTCGGGCAGGAGCTCCGCGGCGGAGAACGCCGAGTTGAGTATGCGTCCGCGATGCGTCTCGACGAGCACGTCGATGTCGTAGGTGCGCCGCCAGTCGGCAACGCGTTCCAGCAGCGTATGCTGCACCGACAGCGGCCAGTGATCTCGGCCGAGGTGAAGGGTGACGTGCAGCGGATCGATCCCGGTCACGCGGATCTCGCGCAACTGCTCCTCGATCTCGTCGCCGTGTGCCTCAGGGTCAGAGAGCACGCTGCCAGCCAACAACGACAGTCGCCCCCCGACCGACTTGGTCGTCGCCGCCAGTGTCGATTGGGCGGCGACGCTTCGCGGCCACCAGACCTCGATGCCGTCGTACCCGAGCTCAGCCGCGGTCTCGGCGAGTTTCTGTGGGGTCCCGCTGATGCCCCAGTCAGCCATGAGGGCGATCATCTCTGTCCCCGCCTGCCAGACCTAGAGGCCGTCGTCCTCATGCCAGTGATCCTTCCAACGCCAGTCGATGGGATCGGATACCCGCTGATAACGAATGTCCGTCGACAGGCGCATGCGACCGGTCTGGTCGACGTTGTCGAGCCCGGCGTGCACGATGTGTGCGGAGTGTACGACGACATCCCCCTGGCGTAGTCGGCGAGCAGCCAGCGAGTGTCGTACTCATCGGCGAGTCCGGGGAGGTCAGCGGTGATCGAAGCTGCAGGATGGCGCAGCGTGCCCGCCCGCTCCTGCGCCATCACACGGTGATGGCTACCCTCCAGGTATGCCAACCCGCCGCGCGAGATAGGGGTGTCGCCGAGGGGAATCCACATCGAAAGCACCCGATCGCTTCCCTCGCGCAGGTACACGAGGTCGTAGTGCGCCTGCGTCGCCGTGCCGACCCCGCGCTCACCGGGCTGGGTGTGCCGGATGATCTTGCGCCGGTGCAGGTGCACATCGTCCTCGAACAGCCAGCCGAACCATTCGGCGATCCGGGGGGAGCGGCAAAGGGCCTCGTACCGCGCACCGGGCACGATCTCGTCAAAGAGAATGCGGCGATACTCGCCACGATCGATGTTGCCGTCGCCGGCGAATCCTTCGAGAGGGTCCGAGCCGCTTCTGATCACACCAGCGCGCGACAGCGCTTCGAAGTAGTAGCGACGAAACTCCCAGACCTCACCGGGATCGAGGTGATTCGTGAGGTAGAGGTAGCCATCTCGTCGCAGTCGGCTCCACAGAGCCGCATGGTCAGCACGCTCCTCCACGGGGGTGGGTTGCAGACGACCAAGCCTGGTGGAGTCTTCGCGGAGAACGTACCCGTTGGAGGTGAACATGTGGATCATCCTGATAGATCGGAGTCTGCGGTGGAATAGACTCCAATGAGGAAGGACTTGGATTTTCGTGCAGAATTGGGCGCTGTACACACCTCCCCTCTCGCTCCTCGCCGATCATGGCCTGGCCTGTCTCGGCGGCGGGGAGTTCTCCGGCACGCCGACCGCCGTTCGCGGCCGAAAGCTCGACTCCTACGCGTTGGTATTCGTCAGCGCGGGTACTGGCCACTACGAGGATCCGACCGTCGGCACGATCGAGGTCACCGGCCCCGCGCTCATCAACGTATTCCCCGGACGCCCGCACGGCTATTGGACCACCTCCACGTGGAGCGAGCATTGGATTCTCTTCACGGGAGCTACGGTCAACGTCTTTGAAGGTATGGGGGTACTCGAGCGCACGGCTCCGGTGCGCGGTCTGCAGAAACCGCCGGGCACGCTGGACGAAGATTTCGCTCGGTTGCGTGCCGCGCTGGAGATGCCCGGCTGGCGCGGGCAATTGCGCGCCTCATCAGTCGCGCAGCAGATCATCGCCGCCGCGGCGGACAACCCCTTCACCGAGGATCGCTCATTGGCTAGCGCGCTGCAGGCGGATGCCGGACGCGACCTCAGTCTCGCCGACCGCGCGCGGCTCGTGGGACTGTCGGTGACAGAGGTGCGCGAGCGAGTGCGTCGCGAGACCGGAGTCACCCCGCACGAACTGATCATCAACACTCGGATAGAGCGAGCAGGCGACCTGCTCGCCACGACAGCACTGTCCGTCGAGGCGGTGGGGCGCAGCGTAGGCTACGACGACCCCGCATACTTCTCCCGGATCTTTCGTCGGCGCATCGGGGTCGCTCCGTCGGTTTTCCGGGCGCAACATGGGCGCGTGAGCTGATCGAGCGCATCACCAGCGCCCGTGCCGGCGCTCCCACTCGTCCTCGACCGTGCGCCGACGACCTGCGACGATGCCCGCGGGGATGGAGGCCACGAGCACTCCCGCGACGACCAGCAGCGGAACCTGCCAGCCCGCGGTGGTCTCGTGGAGGAGCCCGACGAGCAGCGGGAAGGTCGCCGCGATCCCGTAGCCGATGCTCTGCACGAAACCGCTCAGCGCCACTGCGCTCTCCGGAGTGCGGGCGCGGATGCTCAGCAGCACGAGACTGAGCGGGAACATGATGGCCGTGAGGCCGAAGATCGCCACCCAGAGCGGCAGAGCGACGGTCGGGAAGAGCAGCAGCCCGAGAAGGCCGACCAGTCCCGCGGCCACTGCCACGAAGAACAGGGGCCTGGTGGCCTGGAAACGCACCACGAGCACGGGGACGAGCATCGAACACGGCAGACCCACCAGAGCGAACAGCGACAGCAGGAACCCTGCCGTGGCCGGGGTGACGCCGCCGATGTCGACGAGCATGGTGGGCAGCCACGCGAAAGCGACGTACGCCATGGTGGACGAGGTGCCGAACACGAGAGCGAGCGACCAGGCCAGCGGCAGCCGCCACAGCCGCCCGAACGCCTTCGGGTTGGCGGACTGGGTCGTGATGGGTCCGGTGGATGCGGCCACCGCGTCGCGGACGTCGTCAACTCCGTCGGTCGGATCCGGGACCAGCAGCTCCGTGGTCATCGCGCGGTCGTCGGGCTCGGAGTGTGAACGCACCAGCAGCGTGATCCAGGGAACCAGAGCGAGAGCGGCCACCACCCCCCACATGCCGAGCGACACCCGCCAGCCGAGACTGTCGGCGACGGGAACCGCGACCAGAGGTGGCAGGAACGTCGAGACGGCGAGCGTGGTCGAGTAGGCCGTCATCATGACGCCGAGACGGTCCGCGAAGTACTTCTTGACCAACGGCGGCAGCAGCACGTTGCCGGAACCGACACCCGCGAACACGAGAGCGGTGGCCGCGAGCAGGCTCGTCGAGTCCTGCGCGACGCCGCGCAGGAGCATGCCGGCCGCCATCAGCGTGATCGCGGCGACGGCCATCCGCTCCAGACCGAACCGCCGCTCGAACAGGGGCGTGAGCAGACCGAAGATCGCGAAGCACACCGGAGGCGCGGCACCGATCAGACCGATCACGACGGGCGAGACCGGGAAGTCCGCGGCGACGTGATCGATGACCGGCGACAGGGAGGCGACCGCGGAACGCAACGAGAACGCCACCAGGACGATCCCCACGAGTGCGAGAGCCCGACCCTGCCACAGCGGTCGTGCGCTCGGCATCGTCATGAAGTCTGCGACCCCTCCACCCAGGCGAGATACTCGTCGGAGACCGTGCCGGTCACATATCGGCCGTCGAAGCAGCTCATGTCGAGATCCGTGAGCACGGAACCCTCGGTGATCGCGGCCTTGAGGTCTTCGACCTCCTGATACACGAGATGGTCGCAGCCGAGCTCGTCGGCGATCTCGGGGATCGTGCGTCCGTGGGCGATGAGCTCGTGACGGGACGGCATGTTGATCCCGTAGACGTGCGGGTGCCGCACGGGCGGTGCTGCCGACGCGAAGGTGACGGAGGCGGCTCCGGCATCCCGCGCCATCTGGATGATCTCCTTGGAGGTCGTTCCCCGCACGATCGAGTCGTCGATGAGGAGCACGTTCTTGCCCTGGAACTCGGTCGACATGGCGTTGAGCTTCTGGCGGACGCTCTTCTTGCGCACCGCCTGCCCCGGCATGATGAAGGTGCGGCCGACGTAGCGGTTCTTGTAGAAGCCCTCGCGGTACTCGATGCCGAGCTTGCGGGCGACCTCCATCGCGGCGGGGCGCGAGGAGTCGGGGATCGGCATGACCACGTCGATCTTGTCCATCGGCACATGCTTGGCGATCGTGTCGGCGAGCTTGTCGCCCATGCGCAGACGCGACTCGTAGACGGAGATGCCGTTCATGACGGAGTCGGGGCGGGCGAGGTAGACGTACTCGAACGCGCAGGGCGCGAGCGTCGCGGCGGTGGCGCACTGCTGGGAGAACAGCTCGCCGTCGTTGGTGATGAAGACGGCCTCACCGGGCTCGACCTCGCGCACGACCTCGTAGTCGCCGTTCTCGAGCACCAGCGACTCGCTCGCGACGACCCACTCGTCCTTGCCCTCGGCCCCTGGGACGGTCGAAGGACGACGGCCCAGGATCAGCGGGCGGATGCCGAAGGGGTCACGGAAGGCGAGCAGACCGTATCCGGCGATCACCGCGATCACCGCATAGGCGCCCTCGATGCGCTCGTGCGTGCGGGCGACGGCCTCGAACACCCGCTCGGGGTCGAGGTCGACGGTCGAGGTGGTGTTCTGCAGCTCACCCGCGAGCACGTTGAGCAGCAACTCGGTGTCGCTCGAGGAGTTCAGGTGGCGACGGTCGCGCTTGGCCATGTCGGCCGTGAGCTCACGCGTGTTGGTGAGGTTGCCGTTGTGGATGAGGATGATGCCGTACGGCGCGTTCACGTAGAACGGCTGCATCTCCTCCTCGTTCGAGGCCGTGCCCTTGGTGGCATAGCGCACATGACCCAGACCCACGTTGCCGAGCAGGGCGCGCATGTCTCGGGTGCGGAAGGCCTCGCGGACCATGCCCTGTGCCTTGGCGTTGTGCATCACGCCGTTCGCCTCGGCGGTCGCGATGCCCGTCGCATCCTGGCCGCGGTGCTGCAGCAGCAGGAGTGCGTCGTAGATGTCCTGATTGACCGGGGCAGAGCCCACCATTCCGACGATGCCGCACATGGGCTCTTACTTCGCTCCGTCCGCATAGGCGCCGACGAGGCGCACTGCTCCACCATCGACGCCCTTGGCGCCCTGTTCGAATTCACCGGCTGGACGCGGGCCGAAGCCCACGGTCCCGACCTGCCACGAGGGCATGCCCTCGGCGTTCAGAGCGGCGATCGCGGCGTCCTTCTTGTCCGCGGCGACCACCGCGAGGAATCCGATGCCGAGGTTCCAGGTGCCCTCGGCAGATTCCAGCGTGGAGCCGGCGATGTCGCTGAGCACACGGAAGACCGGACTCGGCGACCAGCTGCTGCGGTCGACCTCGGCCCAGCTGCCCTGCGGGAGCACGCGGGCGAGGTTCGCCGCGATGCCGCCGCCGGTGACATGGCTGAGCGCGTGGACGCCGCCGGACAGCTGCTCGATCAGGCGCAGCAGCGGAAGCGTGTACAGGCGGGTCGGCTCGAGGAGCGCCTCGCCCCACGTGGTTCCGAAGTCAGCGGCGTTGTCGCCGTAGGAGATGCCGGCACCGGTGATGATGTGCCGCACGAGGGAGTAGCCGTTGGAGTGCAGTCCGCTGGAAGCCACGGCGATGACCGCGTCGCCATCCTGCACGCGGTCGGCGCCCAGGATCGCATCCGCCTCGACCACACCCGTCGCCGCCCCCGCCACGTCGTAGTCGCGCGGTCCGAGCAGACCGGGGTGCTCCGCCGTCTCGCCGCCGACCAGAGCCGTGCCGGTCGCGGAGCATGCCTCGGCGATGCCGCGCACGATGTCGGCGATGCGCTGCGGATAGACCTTGCCGCACGCGATGTAGTCGGTCATGAAGAGAGGCTTCGCGCCCACCACCACGATGTCGTCGACGACCATGCCGACCAGGTCCTGGCCGATCGTGTCGTGCTTGTCGATGGCCTGCGCGATCGCGACCTTCGTGCCGACGCCGTCGGTACTGGTCGCGAGCAGCGGACGACGGAAGTCGCGCAGCGCGCTGGCGTCGAACAGGCCGGCGAATCCGCCGACACCGCCGAGCACTTCGGGGCCGTGCGTCGCGCGTACGGAGGACTTCATCAGCTCGACGGCGAGATCACCTGCAGCGGTATCGACGCCGGCTTCGGAATAGGGGTTGGTGGGGGAGGCAGCCACGCCCCCAGCCTACCGCCCGGAGCAGGCCACTCTCTCCGCGAAGTCCGACCCGGCCTCGCCAAGCGTCCACCCGAGTTCTCACCCGACGACATATGAACCCGGAGAGCCGCCGCCGTCGACCGTCCGCCTACGATGGGGCCATGGCAGACAAGCCGCAGTGGCTCATCCGCGAAGACGCGAGCGTTCCGGTGCTCGTCGCGCTCGCACTGCGGCAACAGCTCGGGATCCGGGTTCCCGAAGACCTTCCGAGTCTGCGGGAGCTCGCCGTCCGCGCCCCCGATGCCGCCGACGCCTCCCCCGATCTCGAAGCGCAGTGGCGCCATTACTGGGACATGACCGTGGAACCTCGCGCCCACCCCTCGGATGTACCGCTCGAACTCATCGACGGATTCGACACCCTGGTCGCGCTGCCCGCCCGCGGTGCGGAGGAGCTCATGGCGGCGATCGCGCCCCAGGCGACGTCGGCCCTGCTGTATGCGCGTGCCGCGCACGACAGGTACGTGACCTCGATGAAGAGCCATACCGGCGGCGATGCCTACCGCGCGTATGCGAGCGCGATCGCGGAGTTCGAGCGCGAGGTCGGCCGCCGGGCCCACTCGTTCGAGCTGAACGTGCAGGTGCTGCCGTTCTCGCAGCGCGGTATCTGGTGGATCGGCGCTCTCACGGTCGCCGTGACCGATGGACTGCGCCGCGATGTCGTGGCATTCGACGCTGCGATCCGTCCGGTGATCGCCGAGTTGGCGTAGCGGTCAGTCCTCGTCGACGACGGTCTCGCGGTCGACCCGCACGACCCGGTCATGGCGACGGGCGAGACGCTCCAGGATCAGGCCGACGACGCCCCCCAGGGCGATCCCGATCGGGACCGTCCACAGCAACAGGAAGCCGAACACCTGGCCGGGCGGGTAGACGATGTCGAGGGCCTGCGACTCGACGAAGCTGCCGGTCCAGGTGAGGATGCCGGCCGCGATCACACCGACCACGACGCCGATGCCCATGAGCACGCCGTACCGCGGCACGCGGCGCACGGTCGCTTCGACGGTCTGGTGCGAGTCGGTGGGGGTCATGTCTCCATTGTCCCACCGACGACGGCCGCCGTGCACCGGTGTCACGAGCGGCAGAACGGCCCTCCCCACGTCTGCTGCGGGGAGGGTCGTTCCGTGTCACCGCGATCAGACCTCGGTGGTCGTCTCGGCGGTCTCCGCCACCCGGTTGCGACGGGCGATGAGCACACCGCCGGTCGCAGCGAGGGCGACCACGACCAGACCACCGACGATCCACGGCCACACCGGAGCACCCTCGGCGTCGGCGGGCTCGTCCGCGGCAGTCACCACCGCAGTCGCCTCCGAGTCGGATTCCGGCTTCTCCGCCTCGACGCCGCAGTCCGCGCCGACCGGGATGACAGCCGTGACCGGATCGAGCTCCTCCCCCGCGGCGTAGGTGCCGAAGGCTGAGGCCCCGGCCTCGGTCAGCGTCGTGGGGATCGCGTCGAGCGTCAGCGCGCCATCGACGACTGCGGCATCACCGAGGGCGAACTCCGCGAGGCGGACCCCCTTCTGATCGATGCTCTCCCCGCCCTGCGTGGTGCCGGTCACGTCGAAGACGAGGTAGCCCTTGTCTCCCGCGAGTTCGACCGCCGCGTTCGCGAGTGTCGTGTTCAGCGCGCCGTCATGACCCGTGAAGGTGATGCTGCCGCCGAAGGTGATCAGGCCGGCGAGGCTCTCGTCGTCCAGGGATCCCGCCCCGTTCCCCCACACGTAGTCGGGGTACTCATAGGTCACGTCGGTCAGGGTCCAGCCCCCCTTCGCGATGCCCTCGATGTAGGTGCGGAACGACTCCTTGTAGCCCCACTTGAGCGTGGCGCCCTCCACCGTGCAGACGCCGATCGCCGCCGTCGCCCGGTTCAGGGTGAACACCAGACCACGGTTGACGGAGCCCTGGAACGTGAGCGTGTGCTCGCCGTCCTCGAGTGCGGCGGGAAGGGCACCCGACCAGGTCGCGACACCGTTCTCATCGGCCGCCACCGTGTCGAGGAGCACGGGGGTCGAGTACACGACGACCTTGATCCCCTGCTCGTTCGCCCGGAATCCGGATGCGGACACCGTCGCGGGCTGCCCCGCGGCGAGTGCGGCCAGAGCGGCCTCGTCGGCCTCGATTCCCGCGGTCGCCGGCGGGGTCGGCGGCAGCGTGACCTTCGGCTTCACGACCGCTACGGCGACCGTGCCGCTCGATCCGGCGGGCGCTGAGGCGACCGAGCCGATCGTGAAGGTCACCGGGTTCAGTGCCGTGCCGTAGCCCGAGAGCACCCGATCGCGTCCCTCAGCGGTCAGCGCCGCGGGAGCCGCCGTGTAGGTCACCGCGCCGTTGGCAGCGACGCGCGCCGCCCCGGACAGGTCGAGCGTCGCGAACGGCACCTGCGCGCCGCCACTGGTGACGTACAGAGTCGCGGCGTTCGTCGAGGTGATGCGGATCGACGGGTTCGAGACCGTCACGTCCAGCACGCCCTGGTGTCCGGTGAAGCGCACCGATCCGCGGTACACGACGCTGCCGAGACCGGTGTTCACGTCGAAGTCGCCCCCGACGGTCTGGCCGAACTGGAACTGACCGCCGGAACGGGTCGCGCCGTCGGAGACCGCGATGGACCCCTTCGCGATGTTGCCCGTGATGTAGTCGGTGAACGACGAGGAGATGGCCCAGCGGAGGGAGCCGCCCGGAACGCTCGCCGCCGGAGCGGTCGGCGTGACCGGTGTGCCCGGTGTCTCCGGTACTTCAGGGTTCTTCACGTCGAGCAGGGCATCCCACTGCGCCGGCGTGATGGTCACGGTGGAGCGCGCGTAGATCGTGCTCGCATCGGGCATCGAGTGCTGCTTCCACACGATCACCTCGTACGACTTCGTGCGGTCGAGGTTCTTCGCCGCGGTCGTGAGGTCGACCGCGAAGGCACCGAACGTGACCTTCTGCACATACTGCATCGCGAGGAAACCGCCGTCGGCGCTCACCTCCGCCTCGGTCCCGGCCTCGATCAGTGCGACGTAGGCGCCGGGGATCTCGCCGAGGTTCGTGGCTGCGGCGTTGACGGTCAGGCCGTCCTTCGCCGTCGCCGTCTTCACCGTCGTCGTCGTCGTCGGCCCCGCAGGGAACAGCGTGTCCCACTGCGCGCCGGTCACCGTGACGGTGCTCCGCCCGTAGATCGTGCTCGCATCGGGCATCGAGTGCTGCTTCCACACGATGACCTCGTACGACTTCGCGCGGTCGAGCGTGTCGGTGGCTGCGGTCAAGTCGACCGAGAGCGCGCCACCAGAGATGCTCCGCACGTACTGCATGGCCAGGAAGCCGCTGCTGCCGGTGACGTTCGCCTCGGTGCCCTTCTCGATCAGCGCGACGTAGGCGCCGGTGATCGCGCCGAGCTGGGAGGCGGAGGCGGTGACGGTGAGCCCGCCGCTCGCGCTCGCAGATTTCACCGTCGTGGTCACGCCCGACGCGACACCGTAGTTCAGGGCGACGCTGCGCTCCTGATCGGCGTTGACCACCCCACCGGCCGCGTACGTGTAGACACCGTACGACCCCGGCGTCGCCGCCGCATCCTTCAGCGTCAGCGTGGTCTGGAACGTGCCGTCGGCCGCGATGTCGACCCACTGCGCGCGGATCGCGCCCTGGTACTGGGCGGGGACCTGGTTCAGCACACCTTCGGCGAGTGCCCAGACCTGCGCGCCGGACGATCGCGTCGAGGAGGCGGCACCGGCGGACGGCTGCCACGTAGAGGCGAAGTTGCCGAAGACCACGTAGGTGCCCTGGGGGAGGTGCTTCGGGATCGGCACGCCACGCCCCTCGGTGCCGAGGTTCGCCGTCGGGTCGTAGCCGGATCCCTTCACCACGACCCTGTCGCCCGCCTTGAGCGGCACCCCGGCAGCCGGAGTCGTGCCATCGGCCAGGAACACCTCGATCGCGGCGGATACGGGGGCCGGCCGCAGAATCTCCCACTGCGCGTCGGAGATGGCGATGGTCGAACGCGCGGAGATGGTGCTCGCATCGGGGTTCGAGTGCTGCTTCCACACGATGACCTCGTACGACTTCGCGCGGTCGAGCGTGTCAGCGGCAGTGGTCAGGTCGATCGTGAAGACCCCGCCCGAGATCGGACGCACCCACTGCATGGCCAGGAAGCCGCTGCTGCCGGTGACGTTCGCCTCGGTGCCCTTCTCGATCAGCGCGACGTACGCGCCGGTGATCGCTCCCAGCTTCGAGCCGGATGCCGTGACGGTCAGGCCGTCCTTCGCAGTCGCTGACTTCACGACCGCGGAGACGGCCGGAGCCTCGGTGTAGTTCAGGGCGACGCTGCGCTCCTGATCGGCGTTGACCACCCCACCGGCCGCGTACGTGTAGACACCGTAGGAGCCCGGCGTCGCCGCCGCATCCTTCAAGGTGATGGTCGCCTGGAACGTGCCGTCGGCCGCGATGTCGACCCACTGCGCGCGGATCGCGCCCTGGTACTGGGCGGGGACCTGGTTCAGCACACCTTCGGCGAGTGCCCAGACCTGCGCGCCGGACGATCGCGTCGAGGAGGCGGCACCGGCGGACGGCTGCCACGTGGAGGCGAAGTTGCCGAAGACCACGTAGGTGCCCTGGGGGAGGTGCTTCGGGATCGGCACGCCACGCCCCTCGGTGCCGAGGTTCGCCGTCGGGTCGTAGCCGGATCCCTTCACCACGACCCTGTCGCCCGCCTTGAGAGCGGCGCCTGCGGCCGGCGTGGTGCCGTCGGCGAGGAAGACCTCGATCGCCGCAGACTTCGGCGAGGTGCCCGGATCGGTGCCGGGGCCCGTACCGGGGCCGGTACCGGGGTCGGCACCAGGATCCGTACCGGGGCCGGTGCCAGGATCCGTACCGGGGTCGGTACCAGGATCCGTACCGGGGTCGGTGCTGGGGTCCGTACCGGGATCGGTCGGCACGGGACCGAACACGGCGTCCCACTGTGCGGACGAGATGACGACATCGCCGCGACCGTAGATGGTGGCGTCGCTGGGGTTCGAGTGCTTCTGCCACACGAGCACCTCGTAGGACTTCGTCCGATCCAGCGATCCGGCCGGTGCATCGAGCGTGAACGAGCTCGCGCCGGCGGCGACGGTCGGCATCACGAACGCGGCATACCCGCCCCCGCCGCTGAGTCCCGACTCCGTGCCCTTGATGATCAGCGCGGCGTACGCGCCTTCGACCTCGGGCAGGCCGGCGGCCTGCACTTGCACGCTCACGCCGGAGGTGGCTGCCGACGCGACCGTGGCGGTGACCGCAGCGCCGGCCGCGTGCGCGGGCGGGACGATCACGGCGCCGGCGGCGACGAGGAGAAGAGAGACGAAAGCGGCGAGCAGCACGCGTATGCGGGTGCTCACCGAGGGTGCGGGGGCTGTGGTGTTCACGGTTCTCCACGGCTCCGGGCGCACCGAGAAGCAGGCGCGCCGGCGGTGCCGCAATGCAGTCGGGCGAGGAAGGAGTTTGGTTAGGCTTAGCTAAGCAAGCCGCCGGTCCCGAGCGTAGAGGTGCGGATCATCGCGCGTCAAGTTTTAGGATAGCCTTGCCTAATGCGTCGAGTTCCCGCCCTCCTCTTCGTCGCCGTTCTCGCCCTCGGGCTCACCGCCTGCGCAGAACCGGAGGCCACCGCGGCACCGGCCTCCGTCGCCGATGACGACTGCCCGCAGGCATCCGTCCCGCTCGCATCGCTCGACCTCATCGACGACGTGCGCACGCACGAAGGCCCCTCGACCGCCTGCCTGTCGAGCCACGCGATCGAGCCCGTCGACGACGACACCGCGCCGAAGCTGCCCGTGGCCGTGACTGACAGCGAGGGTCACGAGGTCGAGATCACCGCCGTCGACCGCATCCTCCCGATCGATATCTCCGGCACGATCGCATCGACCGTCTTCGCCCTGGGACTCGGCGACCAGGTCGTCGGTCGCGACGCCTCCACCGTCTTCGCCGGTACCGAAGACCTTCCCGTCGTGACGAAGACCGGTCACACGCTCAATGCCGAGGCGATCCTCGAGCTGGCCCCGACCGTGGTCCTCACCGACACCACGATCGGCCCGAAGGAGGTGCGTCAGCAGTTGCGCGACGCGGGAATCGCGGTCGTCGTGATCTCCAGCGACCGGCGACTCGACACCACCGACGAGCTGGTGACCGAGATCGCCGCCGCTCTCGGTGTGCCGAGCCGCGGTGAAGCACTCATCCAGCGGCTGGATGCATCGGTCGACGAGACGCTCGCGGAGATCGCAGAGGTCGTTCCCGCCGACGAAGCCGAACGCGCACGGATGCTGTTCCTGTACGTGCGCGGCAGCGCGAACGTCTACTACATCTTCGGCGAGGACTCCGGAGCCGATTCGCTGATCGATGCCGTCGGCGGTGTCGACGTGGCGGCCGAGATCGGCTGGGAGGGCATGAAGCCGATGACCGCGGAAGCCCTGGTCGCCGCACAGCCCGACGTCCTCGTGATGATGACCGACGGCCTGGAGTCGGTCGGCGGCATCGACGGACTGATCGAGCGGATCCCCGCCGTGGCAGAGACCCCCGCCGGAGCGAATCGCCGCGTGATCGACATGGCGGACAGCGAGATCCTCAGCTTCGGTCCACGTACCGCCGACGTGATCGGGGCCCTGGCTCGCGCCCTCTACGCCCCCGAGCCCGCGACGTGACCGGCGAGGTCGTCACCCCGACCCCTTCGAGGCACCGGGGTCTGCGCTTCGCGCTGGTGACGGTCGGCCTGATCGTCGCGCTCGCCGTCACCTGCATCGTGTCGATCACGAGCGGACAGTATGACCTCTCCCCCGCATCGCTGATCGGAGTGCTGCTGCGCGGTGTCGGCATCGACACCGCGTGGGCGCCGACGGCTTCCACCGACTACGGTGTGATCTTCAATCTGCGGATGCCGCGCATCGTGCTCGGGCTCCTCGTCGGCGCCGCTCTCGCCGTCTCGGGTGTGCTCATGCAGGCGATCTTCGGCAACCCCCTCGCGGACGCCGGTGTCGTGGGGGTCTCCTCGGGCGCAGCGCTCGGCGCGGCAGCGAGCATCACCTTCGGGCTCGCGACGTTCGGCATGTGGACCACGCCGACGTTCGCGTTCCTCGGGGGGCTGGTCGCAGTGTTCTCGGTGTACTTCATCAGTCGGTCCGGTGGTCGCACCGAGGTCGTGACCCTGCTGCTGACGGGCATCGCGATCAACGCGATCGCGGGCGCCGGTATGGCGTTCTTCACGTTCCTCGGCACCACGTCGACGCGCGAGCAGATCGTGTTCTGGCAGCTGGGATCGCTGAACGGCGCGTTGTGGTCGAACATCCAGCTGGTCGCACCCCTCGTGCTTATCGGCGTCGTCATCGCGCTGGTCGTGGCACCGAGCCTCGACCTCTTCGCCCTCGGCGAGCGCACCGCCAGGCACCTCGGCGTCAATGTCGAGCTGCTGCGGATCGTCGTCATCGTGACCGTCGCGCTGCTGGTGTGCGCGGCGGTCGCGTTCGCGGGGATCATCGGCTTCGCCGGGCTCGTGGTCCCGCACCTGATGCGCATGCTGATCGGGCCGGCCCACCTGCCGCTCGTGATCTCCTCGGCGCTCGGCGGCGCGCTGCTCATCGCCGTCGCCGACCTCGTCGCACGCACGGCCGTCCCGCTCGCCGACCTGCCGATCGGGATGATCACCTCGCTCGTGGGCGGCCCGTTCTTCCTGTGGCTGCTCGTGCGCACGCGCCGCCGCTCGGGAGGATGGGCATGAACGTGCGGCTCCGCGGCGCAGGGCTCACGGTTCGCGTGGGCGAAGGACGGATGATCCTCGACGACGCCTCCATCGAGATCCACCGCGGAGAGATCCACGCCCTGGTCGGGCCGAACGGGGCAGGCAAGTCCACCCTGTTCGGAGTGCTCGCCGGAGACGTGCCGGCTCACGCAGGGACGGTCGAGCTCGACGGGCGGTCGATCGACCGGATCAAGCCGCGCACGCTCGCCCAGCAGCGCGCTGTCCTCCTGCAGGAGAACACCGTCACGTTTCCCTTCAGCGCCGAACAGGTCGTGCGCATGGGGCGTACTCCGTGGGCACGCACACCCGCGGCCGACGAGGACGACGAGCTGGTGTCCGCAGCGATGACACAGACCGAGGTGACGGCGCTCGGATCGCGGGCCGTGCCCTCACTGTCCGGCGGCGAGCGCGCAAGGGTCGCCCTCGCCCGCGTGATCGCCCAGGCCACCGGCGTCCTGCTGCTCGACGAACCGACCGCTGCTCTCGACCTCAAGCACCACGAAGACGTCATGCGGTTGATCCGGGGACTCGCTGACACGGGGATCGCGGTGGCGATCGTGCTGCACGACCTCAACGCCGCACTCGCGCACGCCGACCGCGTCACCTTGCTCACGGGCGGCCGTGTCGCGGCGACAGGCACAGCGAGCGAGGTGCTCACTGCCGAGCGGATCGAGCAAGTGTACGGCCAGGCGGTCGACGTGTTCCCCCACCCCACGACCGGTGTGCCGCTCGTGGTCGCTCGGCACTGAACCCTGCGGGGCTAGGACTCTTCGCGAAGCGAGCGGATCATGCTTCTGAGGATCTTCCGCGCTCCCGTCTGCTCCTCCTGCGTCATGCCGGACAGCATCCGGACCTCGACGGAGCGGACGGCCGCGGTCGCCGTCGCGAGACTTTCACGGCCGCGCTCGGTGAGGCGGGCGGGGAGGGTCTTTCCGACAGGCGCTTCCGACGGCCTGGTGACGAACCCCTCGCGTTCGAGCGCCTGGAGCAGGACGTTCATCGACTGCCTCGTCACGAATGCGCCCCGTGCGAGATCGGAGTTCGACAGGCCGGGCCGCTGGGAGAGCAGTTCGAGACAGGAGTAGTGGGTGATGGTCATGCCGAGTGGACGCAGCACCTCTTCCATCGCGGTGCGGAGAGCGCTCGATGCCTCCTTCAGCAGGTAGCCCAACGACGTGTCGAGGTCGATGCCTGCGCGGTCTTGACTCATGTCAGTATTCTGACATACACTCGCCTATGTCAGAAAACTGACACAAAGCGAAGGATTCTCCCATGCCCGTCACCGGCCCCGACTTCATCTCCCTGCAGGCGCGCGACCTCGCAGCCTCCCAGGCGTTCTACGAGCGCTACCTCGGCCTCGTCCGCTCTCCCGCAGGCCCTCCCCACGCCGTGGTGTTCGACACAGCCCCGATCGCATTCGCGCTGCGTGACATCGCACCGGGCACCGACCTGACCGGCGTAGCCCAGCCCGGCATCGGCGCCGCCATCTGGCTGCACGCCACCGATGTCCAGGCCATCCACGATGCACTCCTCGCCGACGGACACACGATCGTCGCGGAGCCGATCGACGGCCCGTTCGGCCGGACCTTCACGTTCGCCGACCCCGACGGGTACCGGATCACCCTCCACGACCGCGCCTGACTCCCCGCCGCGTGCCTGCCCGCCGCTACGCTGGAGGATCGCCCACCGGAGGATCGATACGCCATGCCGTCTGCATCCGAACTGCTCGACATCGCCCTCTCCGCCGCCGCTGCCGGCGCCGCAGTCCTCGCCGAGGCGGCAGACGAGCGCGATGCATCGCCCGACGCACTCGGCCTTCGCACGAAGGGCACTTCCGGCGATGTGGTCACCGAGATCGACCTGCGCGCCGAACGCGCGATCCGCGCGGTGATCGCCGAACACCGCCCCGACGACGAGGTGTCGGGCGAGGAGTACGCGACTACCGGCACCGGCTCCGCGCTCCGCTGGTCGATCGACCCGCTCGACGGCACCTCGAACTTCGTGCGCGGACTGCCGCACTACGGGTCGTCGGTCGCGGTGCAGGACGTGCACTCCGGCGCCTGGCTCGCCGGCGTGGTGCACGCCCCCGAGCTCGAGCACGTCTACTCCGCCGGAGCGGGACTGGGGGCGTACCGCGAGTCCCGCGGCACGCGGCGAAGGCTTCACGGGCCGGCAGCAGACGCGACCCCTGTGCTGCTCGCAGTCGGCTTCTCGTACGACGCCGAGCAGCGGGCGCGGCAGCTCACCGACCTGCCGGCGAGGATGTCGGCGTTCACGGATCTCCGCAGCGTGGGCTCGGCAGCGCTCGGGCTGTGCCTCGTGGCAGAGGGCAGCGTCGACGCCTTCATCGAGACCGACCTGTACGAGTTCGACTGGGCGGCGGGCGCGCTGATCGCCGAAGAGGCCGGGCTCATCGTGAAGCGTCCGGCGACGATGCGCGGCGGCATCGTCGCTCACCCGCCGCATCTGCCGGTCCACTAGAGGATCTGGCAAAGCCCGGAGGGATCTGCCCGGCACCATACAATCGCGGTGAAGGCGACGCGCCAGGCCGGGATACCGGCAACGGCGAAGGGGTGCGAGGGAGGGCCAGGATGTTCGGTTCGAAGAAGAAGAAGCAGCGCCTCAACGATCTGATGGAGCAGCTCAGGCCCGATCTGAGTCGGGAATCGCTCGGCGTCGGACCCGACTTCCCCGGCGTCGCCCCGAACCCGCTCCTGAGCGGTGAGGCACGCACTCGCAATGCAGAACTGCGTACGGGCGAGCTTGCGCTCGGCGTTCTCGTCGACTGGCGAGAGGTCAACAGCAACCCCCGTGTGGTCCTGATGCTCGACGTGGAGACCGCCGACGGGATCTCGTTCCGCGGTATCGCCGACGAAGACCTCACCATCACCGACCTCACCCGGCTCGCGCCAGGACAGACGATGCCCGTGCGCTACCGGCCGGCCGTCATGGACCACTACGTCACCCTCGCCCGAGACGCGGACCCCGCCCTCGTGCAGCAGCTCGCTGACGAGATCGCGCGACGCAAACGGGCCTGACCCGCAGCCCTATGCGCCGGTCTGACCGGTCCCGTCCTGAGCCCGCACGATCTCCTCGACGAAGCGCGCGACGGCGACAGAACCGGGATCCGCGTGACCGACCGAGCGCTCCTGCTGCCATCCGGCGCGACCGCGTCGTGACTGCCATCCGGTGCTCTCGGTGACCGCGGCGAGCGCCGCCTTCGAAGCCGCGCCCGCATCCGCCCCGGCCTCCAGCGCCTCAGCGATCGGGAGGAGCACGTCGATCACGGTCTTGTCACCGGGCACGGCCCCGCCCTGTGCGCCGATCTTCGCCGCCGCAGTGCGCACGACGTCGATGAGACCCGCACGGTCGAGGTGTGCACCCACGGGCGTCTGCTCCGCCGCGGCGAGCAGACCGTTGCCGATCAGGGCCGCGAACGTCGACGGGTTCGCTGCGGCGAATGCGTCACCCGAAGCACGCAGCACGCTGCGGGCATCGAGGTCGTCCGGAAGCTGCTGCAGCATATCTGCGACCGCCGCGCTGCCCACCGCGACCGTGACGCCGAGGTCTCCGTCGCCGAGCGCGGCATCCAGGGCGCGCAGCTCTTCGCGGTGTCGCTCCATCCGCCGCAGCACGGTGAGGAGCAGGTCGCGCAGGTCGCTACGGGACCCGACCACCGTCGCCTCGACAGCGACTGCATCTTCGTCCACGGCCGCGCCTGCGGTGAACGCCTCCCCCACCGGAACAGTGCCCTGACGGAAGAACGGCGACCCCGCCGGGTCATGCAGGAGCTCCTCCAACTCATCATCGAGCTGCATGATCGAGAGCGACGCTCCGGCCATCTCCAGGCTCGTGACGTACTCCCCGATGAGCCGGTAGCCGATGGTGACCCCCGCGTCCGCGAGCGTGTGGTGCACTCGGCGGTAGATCACGTAGAGCTCTTCGAGCGGTGTCGATCCCAGACCGTTCACGAGCACGGCAACGCGCCGTCCCTCACTCAGGTCGAGTTCGGTACCGATCTCGACCAGGAACCGATCCGTGATGGCATCGGCCGTCTCGAGAGGGCCGCGGTGGCTGCCGCGCTCTCCGTGGATGCCGACGCCGATCTCCATCTCGCCCTCATCCAGCGTGAAGGTCTCCTCCCCCGCGGCCGGGAGAACGGTCGGCGAGAGGCCGACGCCCATCGTGCGAGTCGAATCGGCGGCCTTGCGGGTCACGCGCTCGACCTCGGCGAGAGAGGCGCCGCGATCGGCCATCGCTCCGGCGACCTTGTAGACGAGGACGAGCCCGGCCACCCCGCGGCGCGACTCCGCCCGCTCGCTCGGTGCGGACTGGATGTCGTCCGCCCCGAGCACCGTGCGCACCTCGATGCCCTCGGCACGGCAGCGCTCGGCCGCGATGTCGAAGTTCAGCACATCGCCGCCGTAGTTGCCGTAGAGATAGAGGAGTCCGGCGTCCGAGTGCACGGCCACCGAGGCCGCGTGGATCTGAGCGGAGCTCGGCGAGGAGAAGACGTTGCCCACGGCGACCGCCGAGCACAGCCCGCGGCCGACGTATCCGAGGAAGAACGGCAGGTGTCCCGAGCCGCCACCCGTGACGATGCCGACGCGCCCCGGTGCCGGAGCATCCGTCCGCGCCAGCGCGCGCCGGTCCGCGGTGACCGCCCGCAGCTCATCGGGGTGCGCGAGGAGGATGCCCTCCAGCGTCTCGTCGACGAACGTCTGAGGGTCGTTGATGATCTTGCGCATGTCAGTGCTCCTCTCCGGAGAGGATCGGATCGTACGTCGTGCGGTCGATGAGCACCCGACCATCCGCCTCGAGCCGTCCCGAGGCGCGGAGGTCCTTCACGATGTCCCAGTGGATCGCCGACTCGTTCGTGCCCCCGCACTGCGGGTACGAGCGGCCGAGAGCGATGTGGACGGTGCCGAGGATCTTCTCGTCGATCAGCAGGTCGCCGGTCATGGTCTGCACATGCGGGTTGGTGCCGATGCCGAGCTCTCCCACACGGCGAGCGCCGTCGGCGTCGAGGATGCGCTCCACCAGGTCGAGGCCACGGGTGGCCGACACCTTCTCCACCCGCCCTGCGACGAAGTCGAGTCGGAGGTCGGTGATGGTCGCGCCGCCGAACCAGAACGAGCCGGGGAAGGTGATGTGCCCCTCGACGCCGTCCTCAACCGGTGCGGTCGCGACCTCGCCGTCGGGCAGGTTCGCCTCCCCCGCGAACGGCACCCACGTGCGGCCGGCGCAGTTCAGGCGCAGATCGGTGTCGTCATCGAGGATGCGCACCAGCGAGGTGGTGTTCAACGCGGCGCACAGCCGATCGAGGTGGGCGCGGTGCGCGGTCCAGTCGGCGAGGGTGCCGGCGAAGAACTCCTGCTCCAGCTGTTCCCTCGGGACTCCGATGAGCGTCGCCCATTCGGGTGTGGGGATGCGCACGAGCGTCCACTTCGTTCCCTGCCACCGCGCGGTCGACACGAGGCCCTTGCCCTCCCGCTGCAGGCTGAGCCTGGCGCCGTCGATCTCATCCGCGGGCGGTTCCATGCCGCGGAACGAGACGTGCACGTCTGCCCACTCCATCGATGCCAGCTCGAGAGGTGCCGCCTCACGCAGCAGAGATTCGCTCGCGTGCTCCAGCGCGAAGCGGTCGTACTTCTCCTCTACGAGCAGCACCTGGGGCATCCCGCCACGGCGGTACACCTCTTCGACGAAGGCGTCGACCGCGTCGAGCACGGAAGCCGTGGTCGCGAACACCGAGACCCTCGTCCCCTGCCCGACCTCGTTCACCTCGGCCAGATGCACGGCCAGTTCCTGCCACCTGCTCATCAGTCCACCTCTCTCAGCGCGCGCAGCGCGCGGTACGTCTTCGGGAATCGTTCGTAAGCCGTCTGCAGCTGCGGGTTGGCGTCCTCGTCGGGCACGACCTCGCCCGAGAAGGCGACCCAGCTCGCGGCCTGCTCCTCGGTCACGATGCCGAGTCCGATCGCTGCGAGCATCGCATCGCCGTACGCGGCTCCGAGGGTTGCGGCCGTGCGCTGGTGAAGGCCCGTCAAGTCGCCGACCGTCTGCACCAGCACCTCGTTGTGCGTTCCGCCGCCGATCGCGACCACGCGCGGCGCTGCGGCACCGCCATCCAGCAACGCGGAGACGGCGAGCGCTATCGACTGCCCGACGCCCTCGACCACCGCGCGCGCGAGGTCGGCGCGGCCCGTCGACAGCGTGAGGCCGCTGAAGGATGCTCGCGCATCGGCGTCGTGCAGCGGTGTGCGCTCCCCGCTGAAGTGCGGCAGGTGCAGCACTCCGTTCGCGCCGGGCGGGGCCGAACGGACGAGTTCCATCAAGCGCCCGAACATCGCGGTGTCACCGTCGCCATGGTCGAGTCCGAGCAGGTCGGCGATCCACCGTGTCGCCGTGCCGGCCGTCGAGGTGCCGGCCGCGAGCACGTAGCGCCCACGGAGTGCGAACGGCGCCGCCCACAACCGCGGATCCGCATGCGGCTCATCGGTCACGCGGATGAAGTAGCCGCTCGATCCGTACATGAGCATCAGGTCGTCGGCCGCCATGACCGAGGCGCCGACCGCTTCTGCGACGGCATCCGTCGTGCCGACCAGCACCGGAGTTCCCTCGGGGATGCCGGTCGCCGCGGCAGCCGCGGCGGTGACGGCGCCGGCGACATCCGTCGACCACCCGAGCGAGGGCAGGGTCTCCGGGCGGATCAGGTCGTCGATCCCGTCGAGGTTCCACTCCAGCCGAGCGAGGTCGTAGCAGGGGTGGAAGTACCCGGCCGTCGCATGGTCGATCACGACCTGACCGGTCAGGCGCGCAACGAGGTAGCTCTGGCTCGTGAGGTACCACCGGGTTCGGGCGGCGACCTCGGGCTCGTTGCGCTCGATCCACAGGATCTTCGGCCCCGAGGACTGGCTCGTGAGGGCGTTGCCCGCCCGCCGGAAGATCTCCTCGCGCCCGAGACGCGTCTCGAGCAGATCGATCTCCTCGGTGGCTCTGGTGTCGACGCCGTAGAGGATCGCAGGGCGCAGTGGACGCAGCTCGGCATCGACCGGGAGCACGCACGGACCGATCGCACTGCACGCGACCGCGACGATCGCGGCATCCGGAACCGCCTGACGCAGAGTCGAGGCGACCTCGACGAGGTCATGCCACCACACCGCATCCGCGTCCTGCTCGACCATGCCGGGCGCCGGGGTGCTGATGCCGTGCCGAGAGCGCGCCTCGGCGTGCACGTGACCGGTGGCATCGACCAGCACGCCCTTGGTCTCGTATGTTCCGACATCAATGCCGAGGAACAGTTCCATCAGGATGCCTTTCGGATGCGGTTCAGGCGCGGGGGATCTCGGCGAGCGCGATCGTCTCGGTCTGGCTGCTCGGTGCGCGGCGTGGCCTTCGCCTCACCCTCACCTGATCGAACACCATCACGGCGATCAGGATCACCCCCTGCGCGATCGCGTATTCATATGCCGAGAGCCGGATGGCCGTGAAGCCGGACTGCACGACCTGCAGCACGAGCGTCGCGAGGACCACGCCGGTGATGGTCGCGAAGCCGCCGGTCGGGTTCGTGCCGCCGAGCACGGCGATCACGATCACGAGCAGCACGTACGACGTGCCGTAGTCGGCGCTCGCGGTGGGGTTGCGTGAGAGGAACACGAGCCCTGCAATGCCGCCGAGCAGCCCCGTCGTCACATACGTGCCGTAGAGCACGCTCGTGCTGCGGATACCCGAGTACATCGCCGCCGTCGGGTTCGCCCCCTGCAGCTGAGTGCGCCGTCCGAACGGCGTGCGCGTGATCAGCACCCCGATCAGAACAGCGACCACGAGGAATTCGAGGAACAGGACAGGGATGCCGCCGACCGTCGCCTGCCCGACCGAGGAGAGCACCGCCGGGGCGCCGTAGAGCGTGGTGCCCCCGGTCCAGACGATCGCGATGCCGTTGAAGATCTGCATCGTGGCGAGCGTCGCGAGGATGGGCGTGATGCCGACGGTCGCGATCAGGAAGCCGTTGACGGCTCCCGCGAGCGCGCCGACCAGGACGCCGACCAGGGCGATGAGGCCGCCCATCGACTCCGCCGTGGCCGGATCGCTGCTCGCGATCGCGGTGAACATCGTGCTGACGGTGATCGCCGAGAGGTTCGCGATCGCGACCAGGGACAGGTCGATCCCGCCGGTGAGCATCGCGAGGGCCATGGCGATCGCCAGGATGCCCACCTCCGGCGAGGCGACCATCATGTTCTGCAGGTTGATCGGATTGAGGAAGACCCTCGGGTTCAGGATCGCGAACAGCCCGAAGGCGAGCGCGAACAGCACCAGCATCCGACCGACGCCGCGGCCGACGTGGATACGGCCGAGCAGGGAGCGCACCGACCGATCGACCTGGTCGTTCATCCGGGCGAACTGCCCGGGAGGGGTCGACTGAGGCATGGTCATTCCTTCACCGTGTCGAGGACGAACGTCCGGCGAGAGGCGCGGCGGGCCATGACGGCCTGGATCCCCACGCCGATCACCAGCAGGAACCCGACGGCGGCGCGCTGCCAGGCCGTTGGCACGCCCATCAGGATGAGACTGTTGTTGATGATCTGTACCAGCAGCACGCCGAGCACTGTGCCGGTGACGGTACCGCGCCCGCCGAAGATCGAGGCGCCGCCGAGCACGACAGCCGCGATCACGTCGAGCTCGGTACCCACCAGGTCCTGCGGGTTCGCGCTGCGGCCCAGCACGACGTGGATGAGTCCGCCGATCGCGGCGACCGCCCCGACCAGCACGTAGAGCATGATCTGCAGGCGCACGACCGGGAATCCGGCACGTCGTGCCCCTTCAAGGTCACCACCCATCGCGTAGATGCCCCTGCCGAACATCGTGCGGCGCAGCAGGAACGCGGCCCCGAACACGAGCAGCACGACCGGCACGATCAGCATCGGCAGGTACGCGCGGGTTGATTCGACCGAGATCAGGTTCGCGGTCGACAGCCAGGAGATGCCGTCGGGCAGCTCGGCGATGTACTTGGAGCCGATGTAGGCGAGCAGCACGCCCTTGAAGATGCCCTGTGTCGCGAGAGTCACGATCAGGGTCGGGAGCCGGAACCGGGCGATCACGATGCCGTTGACGAACCCGAGGGCGCCGCCGATCACGATCGCGAAGGCGAGGATGCCGACGAGGCCGAAGTCCACGCCCCCGCCCTGGGCGAGCGACACCGTCGTGTATGCGGCGAAGATTCCGATCGCGGCGAACGACACGTCGATGCCGCCGGAGATGATCACGAAGAGCACCGCGAGCGCGAACACCATCGGGACCAGCGCCGAGCGCAGGATCGAGAACAGCGTGTGCACGCTGAAGAAAGCGGGGTTCACGGCACACATCACGATCACCAGGACGACGATGATGCTCGCGAGCACGAGCTCGTTCGACATGCGTCCGATGCGGGGAAGGCGGATGCGGGTGTCGGTGGCGCTCACGCGGCCATCACCTCCTGGATTCGGGGCGCTGCGATGTCGTCGCCCGCCAGTCGTGAGACGATCTCGCCGCGACGCACCACGAGCACCCGGTTGCAGAGCGAGACGAGCTCGGGAACGTCGTCGGAGATCATGATCACGCCCATCCCGTCGCTCGCTGCCTCGCGGAGGATCTGCAGGATCTCCTCCTTCGAGCCCACGTCGACGCCGACCGTCGGTCCGTTCAGGATCAGCACGCGCGGCTTGGTCGCGAGCCACTTCGCCAGCACGACCCGCTGCGCGTTTCCGCCGGAGAGCGACCGCACGGGTGCCTCGACGCTCGGCGCCTTGATGCGCAGGCGCGAGAAGAGACGGGAGATGGTCTCGGCGGTGCGCTTGCGACTCAGCAGCACCTTGCCGACAGCGTGCTCGCTCAGCGAGCCCGCGATGATGTTGTCGGAGATCGACTTGTCCAGGAACAGGCCCTGCGTGAGCCGGTCCTCCGGAACGTACCCGATGCCCGCCTCGACGGAGGCCCGGATGCTGCCGGGTCGCACGGCGCGGCCGCCGACGGTGACGGCTCCCGACTGGGGGGTCAACAGGCCGAACAACGCGTCGGCGATCTCGCCACGACCCGAGCCGAGCAGACCGGTGAGGCCGAGGATCTCGCCCGGCTGCAGGTCGAAGGAGACATCGGTGAAGGCACCGGGAAGATCGAGGTGCTCGACGCGCAGCAGCGGCTCGGCGTCGTCATCGACCTCGACCACGACGCGCGAGTCGTCGACGGCGCGGCCCGTCATCGCGTGGGTGAGGGAGGCGACGTCGAACTCGTCGGCCGGGCCGTTCGCGACCAGGCGCCCGGAGCGCAGCACCGTGATGTCCTGCGACACCTGCAGCACCTCGTCGAGCTTGTGGCTGACGAACACCAGGGCGACGCCGCGCTGCTGCAGCCGCCGCACGAGGGCGAAGAGCCGCTCGACCTCGGAGTGCGTGAGAGCGGTTGTCGGCTCGTCCATGAAGATGACCCGCGCGTCCTGCACGAGCGCCCGGCAGATCGCCGTGAGCTGTCGGTCGGCGACCGAGAGCCGTTCGACGTCGGCGTCGAGGTCGAGGGTGAGTCCCAGCTCCTCCACGATGCGCTGCGCCTCGGGACGGCGGTTCTTCGCGCTGTAGAGCTTGCGTCGCGCGGCGATCGCGGCCGGGAGCACGATGTTCTCCGCCACGGTCAGGTTGGGGAAGAGCGAGAAGTCCTGGTAGATGACCTGGATACCGGCTCGCAGGGCCTGGGTCGGCGAGAGGTGGGTGAGCGGTTCGCCGTCGAGCAGGATCTCGCCGGCCTCCGGCTTCTCGACCCCGCTGATGATCTTGATGAGCGTGGACTTGCCGCACCCGTTCTCGCCGGCCAGACAGTGCACCCGCCCGGGGTAGAGGGTGATGCCGACGTCGTCGAGCGCGACGACCCCGCCGAACACCTTCCGCACGCCTCTGACCTCGAGAACGGGTCCGGCATCGGGAGCGAGCCCGGCCTCGGATGCCGGCTGCGCCTGTTCTTCGTTCATGTTCTTCCTCCGAGGCGGGGCCGCGCGCTGGCGGCCCCGCCCTGAGTGGTGGTGGACGTCGGGATCAGAAGTCGTAGTCGTCGACGTTGTCCTTGTCGACGATGACCGCGGCGTCACCCACGTACACGTTGTCGAAGCCGTCGAGCTTCTTCAGGGAGTTGTAGCCCTCGATGCCGAGGTCGGTGCCGTCGGTGATCTTCTCTCCGTCGACGAGCAGCTGAGCGATCTTGAGCTGCGCCTTGCCGGCCATCGCCGGGTCCCAGAAGAAGATCTTGTCGATCGAGCCGTCGACGATGTACTTCTTCGCCACCGACGGGATGCTGGTGCCCATCACGCAGACCTGATCCTCCAGGCCCGCCTCCTGCACCGCCCGGGCGATACCGGCGACATCCGTGCCGGCCGAGCCCTGGAAGCCCTTGATGTCGGGGTACTTCGCGAGCAGCTCCTTCGCGCGCTGGTAGGCGACGTTCTCGTCTTCCTTGCTCTCGACCGGCTCCTCGACGCGAGTCAGGTCGGGGTACTCCGCCTGCTGCTGGTCGTAGGCGCCGCCGACCCAGTCCATGTGGGTCTTGGCCGTGAGGCCACCGACGAACGAGACGTACTGTCCCGAGTCGCCCATGCACTCGGCGAGGTTGTCCATGATCTTCGCGCCGTAGGCCCGGTTGTCGAACGCCTCGATGTCGATGTCGGCGTTCTTGATGCCCGCCGCCTCGTGAGCGACGACGATGATCCCCTGGTCCCTGGCCTGCTTGAGCACGGATTCCAGCGCCTCGGGCGAGTTGGGGACGACCGTGATCGCGGCGGGCGACTGCGCGATCAGGTCCTGGATGATCTGGATCTGCTTCTCGGGGCTGGCGTCATCCGCACCCTCCTGGCGGGCGTCGATCCCGGTCTCCTCGGCGAACTCCTTGACGCCGACCTCCATACGGTCGAACCAGCCGACACCCGAGATCTTGACCACGGTGACCATCGCGCCGTCTTCGGTGCTTCCGCCGGTCTCGCCACCACCGGTGGTGCCGCCGACCTGACCGCAGCCGGCGAGGGCGAGCATCGCCACGGCACCGAATCCGACACCTGCAAGCAACTTCGTCTTACGCATGTTCCACTCCTTCGTGTGTGAGTCAGTGTTAGTTTCCACCACCCCCAGGGAGGAATGGGAAGAAATCTCATCGCTGTGGAACAGTAAAACGTGATCCTGCCGCTTGTCAATGCGAAATCTCACACCCGTTGCGCAACCGTTGCGCAACGGGGAGGCCGAAGGAGCGACGCGGCTAGAGCGCGGCGACGGCCTCGATCTGCACGCCGGCAGCCCGCAGGCCGACAAGCGCGGGATGATCCACCGCGCCGTCGGTCACCAGCAGATCGATCTCGCCTGGACCTGCGACATTCGTCAGGTGCACCCGACCGAGTTTCGATGCGTCGGCGACGACGATGACCCGGTCGCACGCATCGATCGCCGCGCGCTTCACCGCACCCTCTTCATTGCTGTAGTCCGAGAGGCCGCGCTTGCCGTCGACACCCGAGACGCCCATCACGTACACGTCGCAGTTGTAGCGCTTGAACGCCTCGATCGACTCGGCCCCGACCAGGCTGAGCTCGCCGGGGCGCACACGCCCACCCGTGACGAGGATCGTGGTGTTGGGCTCGTCGTGGAGCTCGAGGGCGACGAGGATGCTGGGCGTGACGACGGTGAGCCCGAGGCCCTTGCCGACGATCGCGCGGGCCACCGCGAGGGCGGTGCTGCCGCTGTCGAGCACGACGGTCTCGCCGTGGTCGAGGTGAGCGACGGCCGCTGCGGCGATGTTGATCTTCTCGCGCGCCCCCATCAGCGCCCGGGAGTTGAATCCCGGCTCCACGGCGGTCCCGTGGGCTGCGATCACACCACCCGTCACCCGACGTACGCTGCCGCGCTCCTCGAGGAGTTCCAGGTCGCGCCTGATGGTCATCTCGGAGACGTCGAACTCCAGGGCGAGGGCCTTGAACTCGGCCTCGCCGTCAGAGAGGACCCGCTGTTCGATCAGCGCGCGGCGCTCGTGGGCTTCCATCCCTACCTCCTCGTGTGGCAGATCCCACCTTAGGCGACCCGCTTGTGTGAATGAGTAACTTGTGCTTTGCTCATCGTGAATCTTTCACAGTGCTTGTGATCCATTCCGAAGAAACGAGGAAAGACATGCCCAACTGGCTCCCCGAGGTGTTCGGCACGCAGAAGCCGATCGTGGCGATGCTGCACCTGGCCCCGCTCCCCGGCGACCCCGGCTACGACACCGCTGCCGGAGTGGCTGCGATCGTGAACCGCGCCAAGGGCGAACTCGACGCGCTGCAGAGCGGTGGAGTGGATGCCGTGCTCATCTCGAACGAGTTCAGCCTCCCGTACCTGACGAAGACCGAGCCGATCACCGCGATCACTATGGCCCGCATCATCGGCGAACTGCAGGGCGAGCTCGCCGTGCCGTTCGGCGTGAACGTGCTGTGGGACGGCCGTGCCTCCATCGACCTCGCCACCGCCACCGACGCCGCGTTCGTCCGCGAGATCTTCACGGGCGTCTACGCCAGCGACTTCGGGCTGTGGAACACGAACGTCGGCGAGGTGGCCCGTCATCGGCACCGCATCGGTGCGGCGAACGTGAAGCTGCTCTTCAACATCGTGCCGGAGTCTGCCGCCTACCTCGCCGAGCGCGACCTCGGCGCGATCGCCCGCTCCACGGTGTTCGCGACCAACCCCGATGCCCTCTGCGTCTCCGGACTCACCGCCGGCGCCCCCACCGACACGCAGTCCTTGGCCATCGTGAAGGAGAACGCCGGAGATGTGCCGGTGTTCGTCAACACCGGCGTGCGGGCCTCCAACGTCGCCGACCAGCTGGCGGTGGCCGACGGCGCGGTCGTCGGCACCTACTTCAAGCAGGACGGCAAGTTCGAGAACCGTGCCGACCGCGCACGGGTGGAAGAGCTCATGGGCGCCGCGAAGGCGTTCCGCTCGCAGCTCGTCTGACCGCGAGCTCCCGCTACGCGCAGAGCCGCTCCCGATCCTGGTGGTCGCGGGGCGGCTCCGTGCGTCTCGGGCCGAGTGGCCCGATCACGGTCGTACCGGCAGGACATCACTCAGATCGGCGCGCGTGCCGGAGGCGTGGATACGACCGGATGCTGCGGCATCCGCCCAGGCCTCCGTGCCGGTGGAGACGGCGATCCAGGTCGTTGCATCCATCTCGACCACGTTCGGCGGGGTGCCACGCGTGTGCCGCGGCCCCTGGATGACCTGCACAGCGCCGAACGGCGGCACCCGCACCTCGACGCTGTTGCCCGGCGCCTTCTCATCGAGCAGCTGCAGCAGGTAGCGAACGGCAGTGGCGAGATCGGTGCGCTGCGGCTTCGCACCGGAGGCCTCCGCGGTGCGGACAGCGTCGAGCGCCGCGCGTCCGTCCACGATGTCGATCTTCCTGGCCATCGCTCCAGACTACGACCGACCGCACCACGCCGAGTCCTATGCTCGAACGCATGAGCATGCATCCCCAGGGCGCCCGCGCCGAGCTGCTCGCGGCGGTCGCCGACCACTCGTGGGGCGTGCGCATTCCCCCGCTGGCCGACCCGCAGAGCGCCCACGACGCGGCTGTCCTCATTCTGTTCGGTGTGCTCGACAGCGTCCCGGCCTCCACGACCGTTGCGGCCGTCGCCCGAGACCTCGACGTGTTGCTGCAGCGGCGCGCCCCCACGCTCTCGTCTCACCCCGGACAGGTCTCCTTCCCCGGCGGGAGGGTGGAACCGGAAGATGCCGACGTCGTCGCCACGGCCCTGCGCGAGGCGGAAGAGGAGACCGGACTGGACCCGGCCGGTGTCGAGATCCTGGCCACCCTGCCCGAGATCCCGCTCGCCGCGAGCAACCATCTCGTGACCCCCGTGCTGGCGTGGTGGCAGTCGCCGTCCCGGGTCGTGGCGGTCGATCATGCGGAGACGGTCGAGGTGTTCCGAGTCCCTGTCGCGCAGTTGCTCGATCCGGAGACCAGGTTCACCTCGACGATCACCCGCATGGGCCACACCTTCCGCGGCCCGGCGTTCGATGTCGACGGCACGATCGTCTGGGGCTTCACCGCGATGGTGCTCGACGCGCTCTTCGACGCGGCCGGCTGGACGGTGCCGTGGGACTCCACGGTAGAGCGCCCCGTAGAGCTCTGAACGTCGCCAGAGGGCCGCACGCCACAGACCGCCGAAACCCGGTCCACGACCCTCGGTAGTCTGGACGGGTGAAGATTCTCGTCCTCGGTTCCGGTGCCCGTGAGCACGCGATCATCCTCGCCCTGCGGGCAGAGCAGACGGAGCATGAGATCTTCGTCGCGCCGGGCAACGCCGGCATCGCTCAGGATGCCACCCCGGTCTCGGTCGATCCGCTCGATGGTGGGGCGGTCACCGCCTTCGCCCATGAGCACGCGATCGACCTGGTCGTGGTCGGCCCGGAGGCCCCGCTCGTCGCCGGAGTCGCCGACGCCCTGCGTGTGCGCGGCATCCCCGTGTTCGGACCAGGCAAGGCGGCAGCACAGCTGGAGGGCTCGAAGTCGTTCGCGAAGCGCGTTATGGATGCCGCCGGCGTCCCCACCGGCCGCGCTGTCCGCGCCGCCACCACGGCCGATGTCGAGTCGGCGTTCGACGACCTCGGCGCCCCCTACGTGGTCAAGGCCGATGGACTCGCTGCGGGCAAGGGCGTCATCGTCACGTCCGACCGCGCGCACGCCCTCGCACACGCCGAGCAGTATCTTCCCGCAGGCCCCGTGCTGATCGAGGAATTCCTCTCCGGCCCCGAGGTCTCCCTGTTCTTCCTGAGCGACGGCGACACCGTGCGCGCACTCAGCCCCGCACAGGACTTCAAGCGTGCGCTCGACGGCGACGAAGGGCCCAACACGGGCGGCATGGGCGCCTACTCGCCGCTCCCGTGGCTCGACGAGCAGTTCGGCAGCGAGCGGGCCTTCGTCGAAGAGGTCACCCGCGACGTGGCACTTCCCGTCGTGCGGCAGCTCGACGCGGAGGGCACCCCGTTCATCGGACTCCTCTACGCGGGCCTGATCCTCACCCCCGCCGGCGTACGCGTGATCGAGTTCAACGCCCGCTTCGGAGACCCCGAGACGCAGATCGTGCTTCCGCGCCTGGTCACCCCGCTGTCGGAACTGCTGTTCGCCGCGGCATCCGGCACCCTCGAGGATCAGCCGGAGCCCGTGTTCAGCGACGACGTCGCGATCACGGTCGTGCTGGCCAGCGAGGGGTACCCCGAGTCGCCGCAGACCGGCCGCCCGATCGAGGGCCTGGCCGACGCCGCAGCCGTCGAGGGCGTCCGAATCGTGCACGCCGCCACTGCGAGCCCCGATGCCCCGGGCGGATCGCTCATCGCCACGGGCGGTCGGGTGCTGAACGTGGTGGCTGTCGCCTCCGACTTCCGCACCGCGCGGGACCGCGCCTACGACGCGATCGCCCGTATCCGCCTCGACGGCTCCCACTACCGCACCGACATCGCCGCCCGCGTCGCCGAGTAACCGGCGCCGCCCGCGTCGTCACGCCCGCCGCGTCGTCGCGCTTGCCGTGCCGCGGAGCGCACGGCTCCTTCCCGAACGCACGGCTTCCCCACACCGACTGCCCGTGCGCTCGGCGAGTGCACGGGGAGTCGGCGAGGCCCGAGGAGTCCGTGAGCGCACGAGGCGTAGGGCATGAAATCTGCCGAATACGGGGCGGATGACTGCCAACGTGCGTGAACGCGATTGACACTCGAAGCTTTCTTCAAGAAAGTTATCGCATGCCGCTCCGCTCCGACTGGTCGTCTGCGACCTGCCCCATCGCGCGCTCCGCCGACATCCTCGCCGACCCCTGGGTGCTGCTCATCCTGCGTGAGCTCTTCTCCGGACGCACTCGGTTCGACCAGCTGCGCGAAGCCACCGGCGCGGCCGACTCCGTGCTGTCCCGGCGACTCACGGCGATGAGCGAGGCAGGACTCGTCGAGCGTGAAGACCCCGCCGATGCGCGCAGCGGTTACCGCGTGACGGCCGCGGGGCATCAGACACTCCCGATCCTGCACGCCTACGCCCGGTTCTCCCGCGTCACCGACCCGGACGGCCCCTGGGGTCTTACGGTGAGCTGCGGTCGATGCGGCGAGATCTCGGATTCGGTCGATTGGTGCGTCACGTGCGCGGCACCCCTCGACGTCGACAGCACCCGCTGGGCGCGACGCAGCATGGGCGAGGAGCCGTTCGCCCTCCTCACCGGACGCGCGGCGTGACCGCCGAATCGCTCGACGGGCCGATCGAGGAACCCCTCGGCACTCGGCAGCGTCGATTCCACCCCGCGTGGACCGTGGCCCTCGTGGCTCTCATCGCCCTGATCGGCGCCGCCGGTTTCCGCGCAGCTCCCGGCGTGCTCATGGTGCCACTCGAGGAGGAGTTCGGCTGGAGCACCGCGGAGTTGTCGCTCGCCGTCTCCATCAATCTGCTGCTCTACGGACTCATCGCCCCGTTCGCCGCCGCCCTCATGCAGCGCTTCGGCATCCGCGCCGTCACGGTCGTCGCTCTCTTCGTGATCGGGGCGGGCTCAGCGCTGAGCATGTTCGTGGCGACCCCCGGCCAGCTCATCCTGACCTGGGGTGTGCTGATCGGACTCGGCACGGGCTCGATGGCGCTCGTGTTCGCGGCGACCATCACCGACACCTGGTTCGCCACCCGGCGCGGACTCGTCTCGGGCGTTCTGACCGCAGGCAGCGCGACAGGTCAGCTCATCTTCCTCCCCGTGATCGCGGCCGCTGCCGAGGACGTCGGTTGGCGCGGGGCGTCACTCATCATCGCGGGCGGAGCTCTCGCCGTCGTGCCCCTGGTCTGGATCTTCCTGCGCAACAGGCCGAGCGACCTCGGCGTCGCCCGCTACGGCGAGACCTCACTCGCGCCCTCCCCTGCACCCGTCCGTCGCGGCTCTGCCTGGGGCGCAGCGAAGCTCGCCCTCTCGACGCTGAGAGAAGCCGCGCGCACCAAGACCTTCTGGGCGCTGGCGATCGGCTTCGCGATCTGCGGAGCGACGACCAACGGACTGATCGGCACGCATTTCATCCCGAGCGCGCATGATCACGGGATGGCGACGACGACCGCAGCCGGGCTGCTGGCCGTCGTCGGCGTCTTCGACATCGTCGGCACCGTGTTCTCCGGCTGGCTGACCGACCGGGTGAACCCGCGCATCCTGCTCGCCGCCTACTACGCGCTGCGCGGGGTGAGCCTGCTCTTCCTGCCGAGCCTGCTCTCGGCGGAGGTGCAGCCGAGCATCATCGTCTTCATCGTGATCTACGGGCTCGACTGGGTCGCCACAGTGCCGCCGACGATCGCGCTCTGCCGCGAGGTCTTCGGCGACAAGGGTCCGCTCGTGTTCGGCTGGGTGTTCGCAGCGCACCAGATCGGCGCCGGCATCGCCTCGATCCTCGCCGGTGTCGTGCGCGACCACACCGGCCAGTACACGGTCGCGTGGTTCGCCGCCGCGGGTCTCTGCGCGGTCGCCGCCCTGGTCAGCGCGACCATCCGCAGGCATCCCGCACCCTGACCCTCGTTCGAATCGCGCAAATGGTTGCATCCCGGGGCGGAATGCAACCATTTGCGCGATTGGTGACGAGGAAGGGCGTCAGAGCACCTTGGAGAGGAAGTCCTTCAGACGCTCGTTCTTGGGGGCACCGAACAGCTCGGCGGGCGGGGCCTCCTCCACCACGACGCCGCCGTCCAGGAAGACCGTGCGGCCGGAGACCTCACGCGCGAAGCCCATCTCGTGCGTCACCAGCACCATGGTCATGCCGCCGGAGGCGAGGTCGCGGATGACCTGGAGCACCTCGCCGACCATCTCCGGGTCGAGCGCGCTCGTCGCCTCGTCGAACAGCATGATCTCGGGGTCCATCGCCAGCGCACGGGCGATCGCCACGCGCTGCTTCTGACCGCCGGAGAGGGATGCCGGCTTCGCGCCCGCCTTCTCCGACAGGCCGACACGCTCGAGGAGCGAGAGCGCCCGCTCCTTCGCCTCGGCCTTGGTCAGCTTGCCGCACTCGACCGGGGCGAGAGTGATGTTCTCGAGCACGGTCATGTGCGGGAAGAGGTTGAAGTGCTGGAACACCATGCCGATGCGCTGGCGCACCTCATCGAGCTTCACGCTCTTGTCCGTCAGGTCGACGCCATCGATGATGACGTGCCCCGACGTGGGCTCCTCGAGCTTGTTCAGGCAGCGCAGCAGCGTGGACTTCCCCGAGCCGGACGGGCCGATGACCGCGACGACCTCGCCATCCTCCACGGCCAGATCGATGCCCTTGAGCACCTCGTTGTCACCGAACGACTTGTGCAGGTCCTGCACCAGGATCTTGCTCATGCGTTGAACGTCCTCTCCAGGCGGTTCGCGAGCAGCGTCAGCAGCGTGATCACGACGAAGTAGATGATGGCGACGATCGTCAGCACCTGCGCCGACAGATACGTCGAGGCGATGATCTGGCGGGAGACGAACGTCAGCTCGGCGAGGCCGATGACGCTGATCAGCGACGTGTCCTTGAGGGTGATGATGCCCTGGTTGACGAACGAGGGCACCATGATGCGGAACGCCTGCGGGAGCACGACCTTCTGCATGGTCTTCCAGTGGCTCAGACCCAGCGAACGCGAGGCCTCGTTCTGGCCGGGGTCGACCGCCTGGATGCCACCGCGGATGATCTCGGTCATGTAGGCACCCGTGTTGAGCGAGAGCGTGATCGCTCCGGCGACGAACGGGTTGAAGGTGAGGCCGGGGAACAGCTGCGGGATCGCGAAGAACACGAAGAAGGCCTGGATGAGGATCGGAGTGCCGCGGAAGACGTACACGTAGGCGGTCGCGACCCAGCGGAACGGCGCGAACTTCGAGACCCGTCCGAAGCCGAAGATGAGCCCCAGGATGAACGCGGCCACGATGGCGACGATCGTCGCGAGGATCGTGAGCCACAGGCCCTCCATGAGAGCCGGCCAGTACTTCACCGCGACGGAGAAGATGTCGGTCGGCTGGGTGGACTCCTCGCCACCCGACAGGTAGGTGTCGACGATCTTGTCGTACTCCCCTGAAGCCTTCAGGTTCGCGAGCCCGGCGTTGAACATCTCGATCAGCTCGGGCTTCTGCCCCTTGTTGACCGCGAATCCGTACTCGCCGCCGAGCTCGGGCTCACCCACGAGGCGGAAGCCGGAGCCCTGCTGGATGCCGTAGGCCAGCACCGGGAAGTCCTCGAAGTAGCCGACCGCCTGGCCGGCCTTCACCGCGTCGACCATGTCGGTCGTGTCCTGGTAGGGGGTGACCTTGAACCCGTACTCGTCCTTGTTCTCGTCGGCGAAGGTCTGCCCCTGCGTACCGGTCTTGACCGCGACGGCCTTGCCGTCGAGGTCGTCGAGCGACGTGATGTCGCTCGACTCGAGCACGCCGAGCTGGATGCCGCTGGTGAAGTAGGGCTCGCTGAAGTCGAACGTCTTCTGCCGCTCCTCGGTGATCGACATGCCGGCCATGACCGCATCGACCTGGTTCGACTGCAGCGCCTGGACGGCGGCGTCGAATCCGAGCTGGCGGATCTCGACCTCGAAACCCTGGTCCTTCGCGATCGCTCGGAGCAGGTCCATGTCGATGCCGACGAGGTCGCCGTCGGCATTCGTGAACTCGAACGGCGCGAACGTCGTGTCGGTGCCGATGACGTACTTGTCGCCGTCATTCGCTGCGGCGGCGGGGGCGGCACCGGCGAGGAGCGCCCCGACGCCGACGAAGGCGACGAGTGCGGCTGCGCCGGCGGTGCGCACCGATCGGCGCAGACGGCCAGCCGCGGTGGATGGATTTCGGATCACGACGTGTGCTCCTCGGGTCGACAGCAGCGACCGGACGACCGCCGAGGAACTACCCTAGCTCGCGGCGAGTCGGGTGCCCGAAACGTCGATCCAATACCGGCGGACGAGCGGCTGCCCCGCCTGCGGTGCCTCGATCACGTCTTCGAGCTCGCCACCGGCTCCCTCGATGGTGCGGATGGACCCGACGTTGTCGTCGTCACAGGTGAGCATGACCCGTTCGTAGCCCTCCTCCTTCGCCTGGCGGAGCACCTGCCGCATCGCCTCGCGGACGATCCCTTCGCGGCGACGGGAAGGGATCACCGAATAACCGATGTGGCCGCCGAAACGGCGCAGGTAGTCGTTGAGCTCTCGGCGGAAGGAGAGGAAGCCGACCACCTGATCGCCCTCGGTGATCCAGTAGTAGTCGCAGGGCACGTGCCCCTCCGGGAGCACCGCGCCAGGTGTGGCGTAGAGCTCTGCACGCTCGACGAACGCCTCGAAAGCGGCCCGGTCCGGCACGAAGCCCTTCTCGAGACCGCCCCCGTCGACGTGTCCACCCTCGAACTCGGCCACTGCGGCGGCCCAGGAGTCGAAGAGGTCGATGTTCGGTCGAGAGAGTGCGATCGTCATCGCCCGATGACACCAGAAAGGGGCCGCGTCCGCAAACCGACGGACACGGCCCCTCCCCTGGTTCGACTACTCGGTGCGCGCGGATGCGGGCGCTGCCGCCTCCGTCTTGTCGTACCGACCGAGGAACAGCGAGGCGATGAGCGCGACCGCCATGACGCACGCCGGCAGCAGGATCGCCTGCGACATCCCCGCAGCGAACCCGTCCGCCACCTGCGGCGGCAGTGCACCCCCGGTGGAGATGCCCGCCGGTGCGTCAGCGAGCCCCGGAAGGTTCGCTTCGAGACGGGACTGCATGAACGCGGCGATGGAGGCCGACCCGATCACCGATCCGATGGTCCTGGTGGTGTTGTAGATGCCGGCACCTGCACCCGCCTGGCGCGGGGGCAGCTTGCGCGTCGCGGTAGTGGCGAGCGGACCCCACATGCCGGCGTTGCCGATACCCATCAGCGCCGAGGGCAGCAGGAACATCCAGATCGGGGTGTCCATGTTGATCAGAGCGGAGTACCAGATCAACGCGGCGGCGACGCAGAGCAGCCCGGGGATGAGGATGATGCGCGGGTCCACGCGGTCGAGGATCTTGCCCGCGACCGGAGCGAGCACTCCCGACAGCACCGCCATCGGGATGAGGAGCAGCGCCGCCTCCGTCGGGGTGAGCCCCCGCGCGGTCTGCAGGAAGAACATCATCGGCAGCGACATGCTCGTCACCGTGAAGCCCACGGCGGCGATGGCCACGTTCGCCCCGGAGAAGTTGCGGTCGCGGAACAGTTCGAGCGGAACGAGAGGTTCACTGCGTGTCTTCGCCTGCTGGAAGATGAACAACCCGAGCACGACGAGTCCGGCGATGATCAGACTCCACACCGAGATCGGGCCCCAGATCACGCCCCAGTCGAATTTCTCGCCTTCCTGGAGTCCGAACACGATGAGGAACAGCGCCACGGCGCTGAGCACCACACCCACGATGTCGAAGCGGTGCGGGTGCGTGGCCAGCTTCGGGACCAGACGCCAAGCGAGCACGAAGGCGACGATGCCGACCGGGATGTTCACGAAGAAGATCCACTCCCAGCCGAAGCCGTCCACGAGCAGACCACCCACGAGCGGACCGACGAGCGTGGCGACACCGGCGGTCGCACCCCACAGGCCCATCGCCGCGCCTCGACGTTCGGGCGGGAAGGTGCGGGTGATCACGGCCATGGTCTGCGGGGTCATGAACGCGGCGCCGAGACCCTGCACGGCACGTGCGGCGATGAGCATCTCGAGCGAATCGGACAGCCCGCACCACAGCGAGGCGAGGGTGAACACCGCGAGGCCGATGAGGTAGATGTTCTTCGGGCCGAAGCGGTCACCCAGGCGCCCGGTGATCAACAGCGGCACCGCATACGCGAGCAGGTAGGCGCTCGTGACCCACACGACGTTGTCGAGGTTGTTCGTGTTGGGGTCGAGGGCGGCCTTGATCGCCGGGTTCGCGACCGAGACGATCGTGGTGTCGACCAGGATCATGAAGAAGCCGATGACCAGCGCCCAGAGGGCGGGCCAGGGGCTCGCGGGCTTGTGCCCGACCGAGTAGGTACCGGTCGACGGACCGGAGGTGGAGGGCGCGGAGACCGGCGGGCGGTCTCCGTCGCGAGGGATATCTGTCATTGCTGTGCAGCCTTTCGCTGAGCGCGGTAGCGGTCTGAGTTCTGGAATGCCGTGGGACCCCACGGCAGGACGCGGGCTTCGAGACGATCGAGGAGGGAGTCGAGCCAGCGGAGCTCGGCCGCCAGCAGAGCTTCCTGACGCTCGATCTCGACCAGCACCTGCTCGGGCACGTGCTTCTCCCTCGCGTTGCCGAGCCCGTCGCGGTGGCGAGCGTGATCCTCGACGAGCGCGACGCGCCTCGCGCGCAGGAGGTCCATGACCTCCGGGCGCTCGAGGTTGTGCGCCTCGGCGAGCGCGATGCGGAAGTCGGCCGGGTGATCGATGCGGGGCAGCTCACGCTGCACCCACGTCACGACGGCCTCACGTCCGGTCTCCGTCAAGGAGTAGGTCGTCCGCTCGGGCCGATTTCCCTCGCGGTCGATGCCGAGTTCGTCGATCAGGCCGGCGCGGTGCAGCCGGGACACCGTGTGGTACAGCGTCCCGTTGGTGATCGTGAGCAGGCGATCGTCATGGCGCGCCCGCATGAGACGCACCATCTCATAGGGGTGCATGTCGCCTTCGCGCAGCAGCGCGAGCACCATCACCCCCATGGGAGTGAGCCGGTCGACCGCATCCTTCTTCATGTCCCACCTCAAATAGTCCATGTGGACTATACGCCCATTTCCGCCCCTTGAACAGACGGGGTCGAACTTCTCACCGAGACCCATGCTCTCCGTCGAGACCCATGCTCTCCGTCGAGACCCACGCCCCCCGGCGTGTGCGGGGATGGGTGTCGGCGCGGAGCATGGGTCGCGAAGGAGCGCGGGCGAGAGCATCGCGAGGGAACCGGGATAATGGGCGGGTGAGCACACCTTCAGAAGGCACGGCACAGAGCATTCCCGGCTGGCGGCACATCTACTCGGGCAAGGTCCGCGACCTGTACGCCTCCGAGGATCCGGCGGATACGCGCATCCTCGTCGTCGCCTCCGACCGGGTGAGCGCCTTCGACTTCGTCCTCTCCCCCGGTATCACCGACAAGGGCGCCCTGCTGACGCGACTGAGCCGCTGGTGGTTCGCGCAGCTCTCCGACTTCCCCAACCACATCGCCGAGGGCGAGCTGCCAGAGGCCGTGGCGGATCGCGCGATGCTCGCCCAGTCGCTCGAGATGCTGCCGATCGAGTGCGTCGTACGCGGTTACATCACCGGTTCCGGATGGGCGGAGTATCGGGAGAGCGGGACGGTGTGCGGCATCCCGCTGCCGGCCGGCCTGCAGAACGGCGACCGACTGCCCGAACCTCTCTTCACTCCGGCCTACAAGGCCCCGATGGGCGAACACGATGAGAACATCACGTTCGAGCGCGCGGTCGAGCTCGTCGGCCCCGAGCGCGCGGCCGACCTGCGCGACATCTCCCTTGCCATCTACACGGCTGCGGCCGCCATCGCCGAGGAGAAGGGTCTGATCCTCGCCGACACCAAGTTCGAGTTCGGCACGGACGCCGACGGCACGCTGCGCCTGGCCGACGAGGTGCTCACGAGCGATTCGTCCCGCTACTGGGATGCCGAGGCCTGGCGCACCGGCACGACACCGAGCGCGCGGATGGCGAGCTTCGACAAGCAGATCGTGCGCGACTGGCTCGCCGCCAACTGGGACCAGGAGGGCGAGCCACCCCTGCTCCCGGACGACGTGGTCGAGCGCACCGCCGACCGCTACCGCGAGCTGATCGAGCGCCTCGGCGCCTGACGCTTCAGGCCTGACGACTCAGCTCAGCTCCACCCGGCGCACGTCTGTGTGGATGAAGTCGTCACCCTTGAAGAGCAGAGGCTCGTCGCGACTGATCGCGAGCGCATAAGAGAAGCAGTCGCCGTAGTTCAGCCGAGCCGCGCTCCCGGAACCGCGTCCGAATCTGACGTACGCCCTGGCCGCCAGACGCGCCTGGGCCTCGTCGAGCGGAACGACGGTCGCACCCGTCGCTTCCAGAAGCTCGTCCAGCGCGAGCACCTTCGCCTCGCCTCCCTTGCCGCGGAGCACGATCATGCACTCCGTGAGCGTGGCCGCGGACAGTGAGAAGGGGCCCTCCTCCAACAGTTCGCTCATCTCGGCAGCTTCGGGCTCAGCCATCAAGACAGCCACGAGGGCCGAGGAATCGACGATCAACGCGGCATACCCGTCTCGTCGTAGAGCTCGTCCATGATCTCCTCGGTCGTGCGTCCGGTGGAGGGAATCTGCTGCGCCCGGCGGATCACCGCACGGATACGGCGACGGCGCTCCTCTTCTTCGCCCGAGCGTTGCTCCTCCAACTCGGCGAGGCGCCGCCGAACGGCATCTTCCACCGCACTGGTCTGACTCTGCCCGGTGAGCGCCGCGAGCCGGCGCACCAGCTCATGCGTCGTCTCGTTCTTGATGTTCAGACTCATGTCTACCATTCTACCTCGCCGTCTACCATGGTAGAAGACGTTCAGTGAAAACTCAGGAATCGGTAGTGTTGCTCCGGCACTCCTGCCATCCCCCGAACCTGAGGAGCCCGCATGGCCCTGTGGAAGCTGCACGGAAACGGCCGCACGGTCGAGCCCGGCGCCGTCGTCCGTCCCGACGAGCGCCTGAACTGGCCCGCGACGATCGCGATCGGACTCCAGCATGTCGTGGCGATGTTCGGGGCCACGTTCCTGGTGCCGATCATCACCGGGTTCCCGGTCGCCACCACGCTTCTCTTCAGCGGTGTGGGAACGATCCTGTTCCTGCTGGTCACACGCAACAAGCTGCCCAGCTACCTCGGTTCGTCGTTCGCCTTCATCGCGCCCGTGACCGCCGCCACCGCCTCCGCGAACATGGGCACGGCCCTGGCCGGGATCGTCGCGGTCGGCATACTGCTGGCGATCATCGGGGTCGTGGTGCACACGGTCGGGGTGAAGTGGGTCGACCGCTTCCTGCCGCCGGTCCTCGCCGGCACGATCGTCGCCCTCATCGGGTTCAACCTCGCCGGTGCCGCGCACAACAACTACGCGGCAGCGCCCGTGACGGCGACTTTCACGCTCGCCATCACCATCCTCTTCGCCGTCGTCTTCCGCGGCTTCCTCGGCCGCATCTCGATCTTCCTCGGCGTCATCGCGGGGTACATCTTCGCGGCGTTCCGGGGAGAACTCGACTTCTCGGCCGTCGAGAAGGCCGACTGGGTGGGACTTCCCACCTTCCACTTCCCGAACTTCACCGAGCCCGGCACTCTCACTGCGCTCGCGATGTTCCTTCCCGTGGTCCTGGTCCTGATCGCCGAGAACGTCGGACACGTGCGCGGCGTCGCGACCATGACGGGTGACACGACCGTGAACCAGCAGACCGGCAAGGCCCTGATCGCAGACGGCGTCTCCACCACGCTCGCGGGATTCTTCGGCGGTTCGGGCACGACGACCTACGGCGAGAACATCGGCGTGATGGCATCCACCCGCGTCTACTCGACCGCCGCGTACTGGGTGGCCGGCGCGGCCGCGATCCTCCTCAGCCTCTCCCCCAAGTTCGGCGAGGTCATCAACTCGGTGCCCGCGGGAGTGCTCGGCGGCGTGACCACGGCGCTCTACGGCCTGATCGGCGTCATCGGCATCAAGATCTGGGTCGACAACCGGGTCGACTTCTCGCGCCCGGTCAACCAGTACACGGCAGCTGTCGCGCTGATCATGGCCGTCGGAGGCTTCATGATCAAGGACGAGGCATCCGGCTTCGAGTTGGGCGGCATCGTCATCGCCACCGTCGCTGCGATCCTGATCTACCACCTGGGCAACCTCATCGCCCGCCTGCGCAAGACAGGCGCCGACGACCCCAAGCCCTTGGAGGCGGTCGGTCCGCTCGGCGGCGATCCCGAGTAAGCCAGCCCCACAGACGACGATCCCGGATGCCTCTCCTGAGGCATCCGGGATCTCTGCGTTCGCCGTGGAGCGCTCAGCCGATGGCCCCGAGAACCTGATCCGCCGACACCATCTCCGCGACCTCAGCTCGGTAGGAAAGGGTCCCGGTCCGATGCGCGGTCACCGTGGTCTCCATCTTCATGGCGTCGAGCACCGCGACGGGTTCGCCCTCCGTGACCTCGGCGCCGTCGTCGACGAGCCACCGCACGAGAGTGCCGGGAACCGGCGAGCGCAGCTCACTCGGATCGGTCGTGGGTGCTGCGGCCGCAGGGTCGACGGGACGACCGAGGCCCGACAACAATCCGGCGGGGATCCCGAGCATCACACGTCGACCGTCGATCTCGACCGGGAAGCGCTGCAGCACGTCGTCCGGCACCGCTGCAGGTCGCGACTGAGTCTCGAGCTTCGGCAGCAGCGCCTTCTCGATCCACTGGGTGTGCACCGCGAAGGTCGCCGTGGCGAACGCCTGCTCGTCGAGCGCCATCACGTCGAACGGGATGACGGTGGCCGGTCCATCGACCGTGAGCTCCCGCAGCGCCCGCCGCGCGCGCACGATGGCGGCATCGCGGGAGTCGGCATGCACGATCAGCTTGGCGATCATCGAGTCGAAGGCCGATTGCACGACGTCGCCCTCCTCGATGCCGCTGTCCCAGCGCACGCCAGGGCCGCCGGGGATCCGCAGCCTCTCGACACGACCGGGGCTCGGCAGGAATCCGCGCCCGGGGTCTTCGGCGTTGATGCGGAACTCGAAGGCATGCCCGACGGGTGTGGGCGTCTCGACGAACGACGGTCCCTCCCCGAAGGCGATGCGGAACTGCTCGCACACGAGGTCGGTTCCGGTGACCTCTTCGGTGACCGGATGCTCCACTTGGAGCCGGGTGTTCACCTCGAGGAACGAGATGGTGCCGTCGGCCGCGAGCAGGAACTCCACGGTGCCGGCCCCGCGGTAGTTCACCTCAGCGCAGATCGACCGTGCCGCGTCGTGGAACCGCGCGCGCTGCTCGACGGAGAGCCCGGGAGCAGGCGCCTCCTCGATCAGCTTCTGATTGCGGCGCTGCATCGAGCAGTCGCGGTCGCCGACCACCACGACACCGCCGAGTCCGTCGCCGAGCACCTGCACCTCGATGTGGCGCGGGCTCTCGAGGAAGCGCTCCACGAAGCACTCTCCTCGGCCGAAAGCCGCGACCGCCTCGCGAGTGGCCGCGTCGAAGGCCTCCGCGACCTCGGAAAGCTCACGCACCACCTTGAGCCCGCGTCCGCCGCCGCCGAACGCGGCCTTGATCGCGATCGGGAGGCCATGTTCCTCGGCGAACGCCACCGCCTCCGCGGGCCCTGCCAGAGGCTCGTCGGTGCCGGCGGCGAGCGGTGCGCCGACCTGCTGGGCGATGCGGCGGGCCGTCATCTTGTCGCCGAGCGCGTCGATGCTCTCGGGGGTCGGTCCGATCCAGACCAGCCCCGCATCCTCCACGGCACGGGCGAAGCCCGCGCTCTCCGACCGGAATCCGTATCCGGGGTGCACGGCAGTCGCCCCTGACTGCCGCGCGGCCGCGAGCAGCGCGTCGACGGACAGGTACGTCTCGGCCGCCGTGGAGCCGCCCAGCCCCACGGCCTCGTCGGCCAGGCGCACGTGCAGGGCATCGACATCCTGATCCGCATAGACCGCGACCGAGGTGTATCCGGCTTCAGCGCAGGCACGGATCACACGAACCGCGATCTCTCCGCGATTCGCGATCAGCACCTTCTGCGTGGGTGACGCCGTGGTCATGAGGGCTCCTTGACGGTGAGACGAAGACGCACTCCCGGAGCCAGCTGACCCGCGAGGTCGAGGCTGCGATCCGTGAGCGCACCGATGATGGGGTATCCCCCGGTGAGCGGATGGTCGGGGAGGAACAGGACCGGCTGTCCGTCGGGCGGCACCTGGATCGCACCGGTGACGGCACCCTCGCTGGCGAGTTCGCCCACGCGCGCACGTTCCAGAGGCACCTCACCGTGCAGGCGGATGCCGACGCGATCGGACCGTGGCGTGACCGTCCACTCCTGGTCGGTGAGGGTGGCGAGTGCCGACGGCGTGAACCAGTCGTCGCGCGGACCGAGCGTGATCTCGAGCTCGATGAGTTCGCCGGGGGCCGGCAGATCGCGCGGAAGGGCATCGGGCTCGACGGGATGCACGCCGGCATCGCCGACCCGGATGACGGCACCGGCTCCGAGCCTTTCCGGGCCGAGACCGGCGAGCGTGTCCGCCGCGCGACTTCCCAGCGCCGGCGCCGCGTCCAGGCCCCCACGGACGGCGACGACGTAGCGCAGTCCGCGTTCGGGGTGCCCGAGAGTGAGGTGATCGCCGTCGACCGTGGCGAAGGGTTCACCGTGTGCGACAGAGCGCTCGCGCCCCTCGGCGTCCTGCAGGGTGAGCGCACCGAGAGCACCGGTGACCGCCGCGACACCGGCACCCCGGAACCGCAGGACCGTTCCCCCGACGCTCTCAAGCACCGCGGCATCGGTCGCGTTGCCCACAGCCCGGTTGGCATCGCGCATCGCCCGACGGTCGGCCACCCCCGATGCCGAGACCCCGAGCGCCGCATAGCCGGGGCGACCGGCATCCTGCACCAGCAGCTGCAGCGACGGGCGGACCACCTCGACCGCGGCATCAGTGCCGAAACCCAGACCGTCCGCAGCCGACGCCGCGTGTTGCGCCGCGACGCGCCCAGGCCGCGCCGGGTCATCTCCGTTTCGGCCTGGATGACCTTCTGCCAGCCGAGCGGTTTCCCGCACGGGCTCGAAGCGCACGGTCGCGCCGGGCGCCAGCAGCGCAGGCGGCGTGCGGTCGATGTCCCACATCACGGCATCCGTGCGACCGATCAGCTGCCATCCGCCCGGGCTCTCGCGGGGGTACACCCCGGTGAACTGTCCGGCGAGCGCGACCGAGCCGGCGGGCACGCGCGTACGCGGCGACGATCGGCGCGGCACGTCGAACAGCGGATCGCTGCTCACCACGTATCCGAAGCCGGGGGCGAACCCGGAGAACGCGACCCGCCAATCGGCAGCGAGATGCCTGTTGACGAGCTCTTCCGCCGACACGCCCAGCAGCGACGCCGCCTCGTCGAGGTCTTCACCGTCGTACCGCACGGGGATGACGGCATCGCCGGTCGCCGGGAGGTGCGCCGCATCGACCTCCGTCGCCTCCAGCACGGTGCTCAGATCATCCGCGGAGATGCGGACGGGGTCGAAACGCACCAGGACGGTCCTGGCGCCGGGGATGCGCTCGAGGACTCCGGGCAGTCCGTCCCAGGCGAGGTTCAGGCGCATCGCCTCGTCGAGGTCGGCCGCCTCGACGAGCAGGGCGTGATCGGATGCGGTGAGGATGCGCATCAGACGAGATACTCCGCATCGGGGACATCGGTGATGAACATGTAGCCCGGAGCGTGCGTGATGGCGAACGGCGGCTTCGAGGCCATGATCGCCGCCTGCGGAGTGACACCGCACGCCCAGAACACCGGGACCTCGCCGTCGCGCACCTCGGGGGCGTCACCGAAGTCCGGATGCGCCAGGTCGTCGATGCCGAGCGAGGCCGGGTCGCCGATGTGGACGGGAGCACCGTGCACAGCGGGAGTCCGCCCGGAGATCTGCACCGCGTCCGCCACCCGGGACGCGGGGATGGGGCGCATCGACACGACCATCTCGCCGCGCAGTCGTCCCGCGGGAGCGCACGCCGCATCGGTGCGGTACATCGGCACGTTGCGTCCGAGCTCCTGATGCCGGATCGGGATGCCGGCCTGCACGAGCCCGGATTCGAAGGTGAAGCTGCATCCGATGAGGAAGGCGACCAGATCAGGGTGCTCGGCCCAGGCCGCTCTCGCGTCGCCGACCTCCTCCGCCAGCTCGCCGTCGCGCCAGACGCGATACCGGCCGATGTCGGTGCGGATGTCGCTGCCGGGCGCGAGCCGAGACTCCACCTGACCCTGCTCGATGACCTCCAGCACGGGGCACGGCTTCGGGTTGCGCTGGGCGAACAGCAGCGTCTCGAAAGCCCAGTCGGCCGGCACCGCGATCAGGTTCGCCTGCGTCAGCCCGACCGCGACGCCACTGGTCGGCTCGGCATGCCCGGCACGGATGGCGGCCCGAGCTCTGCGAGCATCGGCGAGCTGAGCGGCGGAGGCGAGGACGGACACGTCAGGCTCCCGCGAACGGGGCGATCGTGATGCCCGCATCCTGCAGCATCCGTCTGGTCTCCGCCGCCATGGCCACCGAGCCGGGACTGTCGCCGTGCACGCAGATCGACTGCGCGACCACGGGTACATCGGTGCCGTCGATCGCGCGGATCACGCCGTCGGCGGCGAGGCGCACCATGCGCTCGGCGACTTCGGCGGGGTCGTGCAGCACGGCCCCCTCCTCGGCGCGGGAGACGAGCTGGCCGTCCGGCTGATAGGCGCGATCGGCGAAGGCCTCGGCCGCGACCTCGAGTCCTGCACGCTGGGCGACGCCGAGCACGACACCACCGGAGAGCCCCAGCAGCACGAGCTTCGGGTCGATCGCCCTGATGGCCGCGACGACATCCTTCGCCTGCCGTTCGTCACGCGCGATCGTGTTGTACAGCGCGCCGTGAGGCTTGACGTACGACACCCTGCCGCCGACCGCCGAGGCCAGACCCATGAGCGCACCGAGCTGGTACTCGACGTGCGCCTGCAGCGCGGCCGAGTCGATGTCGACCTTCGTCCGTCCGAAGTTCTCGTAGTCACGGTAGCCGGGGTGCGCACCGATCACGACGCCGCCCTGCACCGCGGCCGCGAGCGTCTCTCGGATGCCCTCCGGGCTCCCGGCGTGGAAGCCGCACGACACGTTCGCGCTCGTGACCAGCCGCAGCATGCTCTCGTCGTCGCTGACGATCCGGTCGGCGACGTTCTCGCCGAGGTCCGAGTTCAGGTCGATCGACGTCATGCGATCACGCTCCGATTCCGAGGAAGGCGAAGATGGGACCGATCGACACGATCCCCATGTACCAGGTGAGCAGCGTCACGAGCGTACCGGCGACGAGCAGCCACATCGGGTACTTCTTCGAGCCGAGCAGATCGCGCCGGAACCAGCCGATGTACATGAACACCGTGAGTCCGATCGGCAGGATCAGGCCGTTGAAGCCGCCGACGAAGACGAGGATCGCCGCCGGGGCCGTGCCGATCGACAGGTACACCGCCAGAGACACGACGATGAACGCGACGGTCGCGAGCTGCAGCGGCCATCCGCCCTTGAGCTTCTTCGTGAACGTGGAGAGGAAGGTCGCAGAGGTGTACGCGGCGCCGATGACCGAGCTGATCGCCGCGGCCCAGAAGATCGCACCGAAGATGCGCAGGCCTGCGTCGCCGAGCACCGCGCCGAACGCCTGACCGGCCGGGTTCGCACCCTGACCAGAGAGGTCGAGGGTGACGCCGGAGGCCACGACGCCGAGGATCGCGAGGAACAGCACGTAGCGCATGATGCCCGTCACGAGGATGCCGTTGGTCGCCGCGCGCATCACGGGGCCGGCGTGCTCCGGACCCGTGTGACCCGAGTCGAGGTAGCGGTGGGCGCCGGAGTAGGTGATGTATCCGCCGACGGTTCCGCCGACGATCGTGGTGATGGTGGCGAAGTTGAGCTCATCGGGCACGAAGGTCTGACGCAGCGCCTCGCCGATCGGCGGCTGCGCGATCACGGCCACGACCACGGTCATGACGATCATGCCGATGCCGAGCACCACGAGCACGACGTCCATCACGGGGCCGGCCTTCTTCACGAGGAAGATGATGATCGCGAGGACTGCGGTGATGATCCCGCCGAGCTTCGCGTCGATCCCGAGCAGCGCGTTCAGGCCGAGACCTCCACCGGCGATGTTCCCGATGTTGAAGGCCAACCCGCCGATCACGACGAGCACCGCGATCAGATGCCCGGAGAACGGGATGGCGCTGTTGGCGAGTTCACCCGCGCGCTTTCCGGAAGAGGTGATCATGCGCCAGATGTTCAGCTGCACCGCGATGTCGACGAGGATCGAGACGAGGATCGCGAACGCGAACGCCGCGCCCATCGTCGCCGTGAACGTGGCGGTCTGCGTGATGAAGCCGGGACCGATGGCACTGGTGGCCATGAGGAAGATCGCGCCGATGACGGCGCTGCGCCCGGCGCGCTTCTTCGCGGAGGAGAGGCGGGCTTCGTCTTCCGGCGAGAGGGAGGCAGTGGTCTGCTCAGACATGGAGGGGGATTCCCATCGTCGTTGGTGGGTGTCGGGTGACCCCCAGTGTAGAACGGATAGAACCCGATTGTTCAACAATCATGTTACGGCCGCGCTACAGAACGGTTGCCGTCGTGTGATTTCCGGCACCCGATCGGCGACGACCCCCGTGAACCGACGCCTACGATGAAGGCATGAACCAGCAGGGTCCGCTCGCCGACGTGCTCCGTCAGCGCATCATCGACGGCGACTTCGCGCCGGGGTCCCGCCTTTCGGAGTCTGCCCTCGCCGAGCAGTTCGACGTCTCGCGCAACACCCTTCGCGAAGCGTTCCGCGTCCTCGCGGAGCAGGGCCTCGTCGAGCACATCCCGCACCGTGGCGTCTCGGTGGCCTCCCCCACCATCGCCGACGTGATCGACATCTACCGCGCCCGCCGCGTGATCGAATGCACGGCCCTGCGCCAGTCGGAGCCGGAGCACCCCGCCGTACAGCTCATGCACGACGCCCTCGCCGAGGCCGAGGAGCAGCTGCCGCACGAGGACTGGCGGCGCATCGGCAGCGCCAACATGGCCTTCCATGATGCGATCGTGGCCCTCGCCGACAGCGCGCGCCTGGCCCGCACCTACCGCGACGTCGCCGCCGAACTGCGGCTCGTCTTCCTCGAGATCGACGAGCCGCGGTCCCTGCATGAGCCATTCGTCCGTCGGAACCGTGCGGTGCTCACAACCCTCCTCGAGAGGGGTCCCGAGGCGGCCGCGGAAGAGCTGGAGCGATACCTCACGGCATCCGAACGGAGCGTGCTCGGCGCCTTCGCCCGCATGGGTCATGCCTGACCCCTGACCTCTCGCGGCTCCTGGCAGCACCTTCGACCAGAACAGTGTTCGGTATTTCTGACCTGAGTGCATAAATCTGTGAACGTGCCGGGAAATGTCTTGCCATCCCGTGAAAGCGGTGCTTACCGTGAGCGGACTTCGGCGGATCGGGACGCAGAGCTGCTCCCCTGTCCACCCGGAGGCCGCGTACCGAGGGGGTGCGCGGAATCGTTCAGATCGAAAAGGACCACTACTTTGCGACTCACGAGAAAACTGGCGTTCGCCGCTACCGCGGCTGCTGCGCTCTGCCTCGGCACGGTCATCCCCGCTGCCGCCAACTCCACGCCCGACGCCGACGACATCCCCACCTTCCAGGAGTTCGAGGCGTCGACCTACCGAGACGTCGACGGCGCCTACGTCGTCAACGGAGACGAGGTGATCTCCAACCAGGGCGAGCTGCGATCGTTCTACGAGCAGCTCCTCGGCGCCGACCCCGTGACCAACGGCCTGATCGTGAACACGGTCAACAACATCGACGACAAGTGGTCGAACACCCAGGTGGGCAACCTCACCTACTGCGTCAGCACCGCTTTCGGTGCTCGTCACGCCGACGTGGTCAACGCGATGGAGAGCGGCGCCGCGCTCTGGGAGGCCGCGTCGTCGAAGGTGGACTTCATCTACGACAGCAGCGCCGACGCCAACTGCACGACGCGTAACAACGCCGTCCTGTTCTCGGTCGAGCCGGTGCAGACGACGCAGTACATCGCCAGGGCGTTCTTCCCGAGCACGGCACCGCGTCTGCAGAACGTGCTCATCGACGACTCGATCTGGACCCCCGGGTCGTCCTGGACCCCGACGAACGTCCTCGGACATGAGCTCGGCCACGTTCTCGGCTTCCGCCACGAGCACACCCGCCCGGAGGCCGGCACCTGCTTCGAGGACAACAACTGGCGTCCGCTGACGCCGTACGACTCCTCGTCGATCATGCACTACCCGCAGTGCAACGGCTCCTCTGACGACCTGTCCATGACGAGCGTCGACACCGCCGGCGTCGTCTCCCTCTACGGCAACTGACACGCTCCGCACCGCCGGAGACAGCGGGGCCCGGTCGTTCTCGACCGGGCCCCGCTGGCTGCCGCGGCATCAGAGGCGCGGGTTCGGCACAGCTTCATCCGGACGCAGAGCCGCTGTCGCCCGCGGCCGCGGTTCGCCGTCGCGGAGCGGAGCCGGGGGCGCGATGGGAGCGGTGGGCTCCGGCAGTCCGTATCGACGGAACATCCACCGTCGCGCCTCTTCGAGCGGATAGGTCTCGCCGAAGACGGCGGACTTCACGAAGACGCCCTCGATGGTGCTGCGCAGCATGACCTCTTCCAGCGCCGGGTCCTCAGCCCCGCGCGCGCGGAACAGGTCGCGGACCGCGTCCTCCGCCGCAGTGGCGCCCGCCTCGTGCCGCGCCTCCGACTCCGCGAAGAGCCGATGCGTGGCCGGCTGCTGCTGCATCGCGAGCACGGCCCGCTGCAGGGGTATGGCATACGCCGTCGCGGTGAGGGCGCCGTCGATCACCGCGGCGAGCATCTCATCTGGCGTGCCTTCGACACGGGCGAACCCGAGCACGGTCTCGAACCACCGGTCGATCACGGCGGCGACGAGCTGCTCCTTGCCGCCGAAGTGATAGTTCACGAGGCCCTGCGCGACGCCGGCCCGCTTCGTGATCTCGGCGATGCTCGCCCCCGCGACGCCTCGCTCGCTGAACGCCTCGATCGCCGCCTGCAGGATGTTCTCCCTGGCGCGCTCCCTGGCCACCCTGTTCTGCTCGTCGGAGCGTGCCATCGGCATCCACCTCCTGAGTCCCGCCGGCCTGTCTTTCCGAATCGCCCCCCGCCGTATAGATTACTCACTGAATGTTTGTTCAATCTATGAGCAGGCGCGGATTCACCCCCTCCCAGGAGCCTCAATGCACTCTTTCGCGAGCGTCGACTTCAACAGCATCACCTCGATCTTCGAGTGGCTCGTCGGTCAGTGGTGGGCCTGGGCGATCGTCGGCGTCATCGTGCTGTTCTTCCTCGTGACCTGGATCCTCCCCGACGCGAAGGTCAAGGCGTCGCCGGAGTATTCCACCACCGGCGCGGAGGCCGACGAGATCGCGCTCGGCTTCCTGCAGATCGTCAACCTCCCCTCCGGGCACTGGAACGATCCGACGGCCTCGCTCCTCGGCGACCGCGACAAGAAGGTGCTCGTCGACCAGTGGGGTGTGCACACGCGCGAGGAGTGGCTGGCCAACATCGAGCGCCTCAGCACCGTGCGTCGACGCCGCGAGGTGTGGGTGCTCTACCTCGCCGTGCGCACCGAACTCGCTCAGCGTCTGGGCCGCGCCCCGAAGGCGAAGGAATGGCTCGCCGCGATCGTGCAGGAGGGCGGCGACAAGCGCGACGCCCGCACCTTCGTCACCTCGATCGAGTACGCGGAGGCACAGGTGCGCAAGCGCGTCGGCAAGGACATCGTCACGCCCGACCTGTTCGTGAAGACCCTCGACGGCTACGGGATCGGCCAGGCCGTGGCGATGGCCACATGGGGCGTCGCGCTCGGGCACGCCGATGTCGCCGAAGCGCGGGCGATCATCCACCGCATCAACGTCGACGGCCGCCCGGCCTTCGAGTCCTGGGCCGACTTCGGGCTGAGCTACATCGTGGGTCGAGTCATGCACTGGTCGGACGGCAACGTCGACGAGAAGTCGTTCGAGAAGTTCGGAGACGGCTGGTCCGACTTCAAGGCCGCTGCGACGGAGAAGCGCAACGGGCCGTGGGCGACGCTGTCATGGAGCCTGTAGCCGTCGACCTGGAACCGCTGCGACGAAGCGCCGGCCTCCGCGATATCCTGACCTACGAGCGCATCTGCGGGATCCCGCCGCACCGCCGATTCCTCGTGATCCTGGTGGCCGTGCTGCTGTTCGCCGCCGCGATGCTGACAGGGCTGTGGTTCCTCGGGCGCGGCGACATCCTCACGGTCGCGCCGATCCTCGGGATCTTCGTCATCGGGTACACGGTGCTCGCCGCCGTCGGCTTCCTCTGGTGGGCGGTGGGCCTGAGTCGTCGGGTGAAGATCGCCGCATTCGCGTGGCAGAACGGCTGGGCGTACGCCGACCTGCTCGAGCGCACCCGCCGCCCCGGCTCGGCTTTCACCAGAGTCGTGCACGGTCGCGAACGAGCGGTCATCGCCTGCGATGACGCGCGGATGCCGTTCGAGCTGGGCATGCACCATTCGGTCTCGCGTGGGCAGGAGCGCGCGACGATCCAGCGCCCGTTCGCCTTCATCGAGCTGCCGCTGCCCGCATCCGTCCCACACATCGTGCTGGCGAACCGGAAGCACAGCATCGTCCCCACGCTCGGGCTCGGACGCGGAGCAGCCCGCATGGAGTTGGAGGGGGATTTCGCGAAGACGTTCCGTCTCATCGTTCCCGAGGGGTATCAGCAGGACGCCCTGTACATCTTCACCCCCGACCTGATGGCCCGGGTGCTCGACCTCGGTTCCGGTGCCGAGATCGAGCTCGTCTCCGATCGCCTGTACGTCTACCTGCCGTCGCGCACACGGTTCGATCGGGCCGAGACCATGGCGGCCGCCGTCACCCTGGCCGAGGATTTCCACCGGCGCTTCACCGCACGCACCGAGCTGTATCGCGACGACGACGCCGGGGGCCTCGCCGCCAGGGCCGGCGTCTCGATCGGCCTCCGCGGTCAGCGGCTGGGAGGTCGCGGGATCTCCGTCTTCGCCGTGGCCGGCACCGCCGCGGTGCTGCTGCTCTCGGCCGGCATCACCGCCTTCTCCCTGTTCGGCGGTGATCTGCTCAGTTCGCTCGTCGACTGAGCCCTCAGACGCACGGCTGTGGGCCTGGCCCGGAGGGGGCGCCAGGGCCGCAGCCGTGTCCTTCCCCTCATTGACGGCCGCGCGGCGCTCAGGCGGAGCCGCGGACGACCAGCTCGGTCGGAAGGATCGTCGTGGTCGGCGGATTCTCGCCCGCGAGACGTGACAGCAGCACCCGCGCCATGGCCTCACCCTGCGCGTACATCGGCTGGCGCATCGTGGTGAGCGGCGGGTCCGTCGTGACGGCGACCGAAGAGTCGTCGAAGCCGACCAGCGCGATGTCCTCCGGCACCCGCAGTCCGGCCGCGCGCAGGGCTGTCAGCGCACCGCGGGCCATCAGGTCGCTCGCGACGAAGATCGCATCAGGTCGGCCCCCGTCGAGCAAGCGCCTCGCGGCCTCTGCCCCGCTGCTCTCGCTGTAGTCGCCCTCTTCCTCCGCGTACGGGGTGAGCCCCGCACCGGTGAGAGCGGCCCGGAAGCCCTGTACGCGATCCTCGGAGGCGACCATCGTGAGCGGACCCGAGATCGTGGCGATGCGCGTGCGACCGATGTCGATCAATCGCTGGGTGGCATTCCTCGCCCCCGCGACGTTGTCGACGTCGACGACGTAGTCGCCTTCGTTTCGACGCACAGGGCGTCCGCCGAACACGACGGGCACCGCATCCGCTATCCGATCGACGAACGCATCGCTCGTGTGGTGCGACACGATGAGCGCGCCGTCGACTCCGCCGTTGCGCACGAAGCTGGTCATCTTGTCGCCGGGGTCATCGCTCGCGATCAGCAGGTTGAGCAGGTAGTCCGAGCCGCCCAGCGCCCCGGTGATGCCCGCGACGATCGCAGCGAAGAACGGGTCCCCGAAGAACCGCGTGGTGTCCTCCGGAACGATCAGCGCGATGGCGTGCGTCTGACGCGACGCGAGTGAGCGTGCCGCACGGTTGGGCACGTAGTTGAGCTCGTCGATGGCTGCGCGCACGGCGGCGAGGGCCTCGGGACTCACGGCCGTCGACCCGTTCACGACCCGCGACACAGTGGACCGGGAGACACCGGCAGCCGACGCCACCTCTTCGATGGTCGCTCGGGGCGACATCAACGCACGTCCTCTTCCATCGCCCTATTCTCACCGGTCACGCGGCCATCTCGCTTCGAATCGCGCAAATGGTCGCATCTCGACCGCGGATCGAACCATTCACGCGATTCGAAAGCCAGAACGGTGCTCAGAGCGCGCGAGCGGCGATGATGCGGGTGTACTCGTGGGCGGAGTCCTTGAGGGTGCGCTCCTGCGTGTCATAGTCGACGCGCACGATGCCGAAGCGCTTGTCGTAGCCCCAGGCCCACTCGAAGTTGTCGAAAAGCGACCAGTAGAAGTAGCCGCGCACGTCGACACCCGCCTCGGCCGCGTCGAGCACGGCCCCCAGGTGCAGCCGGAGGAACTCGGCCCGGTCGGCATCGTGCACGCGTGGCTCGCCGTCTTCGACCACCACGACGTCGTCGTAGGCCGCGCCGTTCTCGGTCATGTAGAGCACCGTTCCCGCGGGCTCGGCGTACTCCGTCCAGACCCGCTGCAGCACACGGGTGAGCCCCTCGGGCTGCACCTCCCAGTTCTGCGCTGTGCGGGGCAGACCTCGCTCGACCGCGTGGATGCCCTCACTCGACGGATACGGGCTGCGGCGCACGCGCTCGGTGTCGGGCTCGGCCGAGACGGGTTCCTCGGTCGGTGCCGTGCCCGAGACGAAGTCGCCGTGGTAGTAGTTCACGCCCTGGGTGTCGATGGGCTGCGCGATCGTATCGAGGTCGCCGTCGTGCACGGCCGCTTCGAACGTCGCGACGGCTTCAACGTCCACCGCACGGATGTCCTCGACGATGTCGGCCGGATAGCTGCCGCGGTAGATCGGGTCGAGGAACCAGCGGTTGAACTGTCCGTCCACGCGGCGGGCGGCGTCGACGTCGGCCGGGTTCTGCGGGTCGGCAGGATCGGCGACCGTGTGGTTGAGCGTGATGCCGAGATTGAGCGAGGCATCGCGCCCCCGCAGCTCCTGCACCGTCTTGCCGTGTGCGAGCAGCAGGTGGTGCGCGGCGAGCAGCCCCTCCGCGATGCTGGTGTGCCCCGGCGCGTGCTCACCCGCCGTGTAGGAGAGGAACGATGAGCACCACGGCTCGTTCAGCGTGGTCCAGACGTTCACCCGGTCGCCGAGCGCATCGTGCATGGTCCCCGCGTACTCCAGGAAGCGGTCGACGGTGTCGCGGTTCGTCCATCCCCCGACCTCCTGCAGCGCCTGCGGCATGTCCCAGTGGTACAGCGTCAGCCAGGGCAGGATGTCGGCGGCGAGCAGTTCGTCGACCAGGCGCTCGTAGAAGTCGACGCCCGTGGCGTTCACCGCTCCGCCGTCAGGACGCACCCGGGACCACGAGGTGGAGAACCGGTAGGTCTGCAGGCCGAGCCGCTTCATGAGCGCGACATCCTGCGGGTACCGATGGTAGTGATCGCACGCGACGTCGCCGTTCTCCGCTCCGATCACGGCGCCCGGCTCACGCGAGAACGCATCCCAGATCGATGCGGTGCGCCCGTCCTCGAACGCCGCCCCTTCGATCTGGTACGCGGCCGTGGCTGCGCCGAAGAGGAAGTTCTCGGGGAAGGAGCGGGTCATAGGGGTCATCCTTTCACCGCGCCAGCCATGATGCCACTGACCAGCTGCCGACCCGCGACCACGAAGAGCACGAGCAGCGGAAGGGTCGCGAGCACCGCTCCGGCGAGCACGATCGAGTAGTCGATGTAATACCCCGACTGCAGCTGGCTGAGCGCCGTCTGCAGGGTCGGGTTCTGGGGGGAGAGCACGATCAGCGGCCACAGGTAGTCGGTCCACGCCGTCATGAAGGTGAAGAGGCCGAGGATCGCCATGGCGGGCCGGGCCGCGGGGAGCCCGACGGTCAGGAACGTGCGGAACTGGTTCGCGCCGTCCATGCGCGCAGCCTCGATCAGCTCGTCGGGGATCACGTCCACCAGGTACTGGCGCATGAAGAAGACACCGAATGCCGTGACGAGAGTCGGCACGATGACGGCGCCGATCGAGCCGGTCCAGCCCAGCTCGCGCATCAGCATGAACAGCGGGATGATGCCCAGCTGCGTCGGGATGGCCATCGTCGCGATCACGAAGACCATGAGTCCGTCGCGCCCCTTGAAGCGCAGTTTGGCGAACGCGTATCCGGCGAGCGTCGAGAACGTGACCACCGAGACGGTGATGATGCCCGAGATGAGGAACGAATTGCCCAGCGCCAGCCAGAACGGGATCGCGTCGAACACCTTGGCGGCGTTGGTGAAGAAGTTGCCGCCGGGGATGAGGGGCAGCGTCTCCCCGCGCGTCGCGTTGGTGCCGCTCGCGACCACGACCGACCACCACAGCGGATACACGCTGCCGATGATGAAGGCAGCGAGGAGGCCATAGGTGAGGAAGCCGGGGCGGCTGCCGATGCCGGCCGTGCCTCCGGTGGCGGCACGGCGCCGGCGGATCTTCTCGGGGACGCTCAGCGCCTGCGTGGCGGTCATCGCGCGTTCTCCTCGGTCGTTATGGCGATCGTCGTGCCGGCTGCGGCTGCGGCTGCGCTCGCAGCCGCGCCGGCGGTGCGCGCGCTGCGGCGGGCGGCGCGGCCCTTCGGTGCATCCCCGGTGGAGATGCGTCGGGAGATGAGGAAGTTGATCACACCGATGAGCACGATCAGCAGGAACAGCAGGATCGCGACCGCCGACGCTTCACCCAGGTTGCGCCGGAAGAACGCCAGCTCCCACAGGAACAGCACCGTCGTCTGGAACTGGCGGTCGCTGCCGCCGATGCCCCCGGCCGTCGACACGTCGAACAGACGCGGCTCTGCGAAGATCTGCAAGCCGCCGATCGTCGCGGTGATGATCACGAATATCAGGGTGGGACGGATCGTGGGAATCGTGATGGAGAAGAAGCGGCGAGCGGCACCGGCCCCGTCGAGGGCGGCGGACTCGTACAGGTCGCGCGGCACGGCCTGCATCGCGGCGAGCAGGATGAGGGCGTTGTAGCCCGTCCAGCGGAAGTTCACCATCACGGCGATCGCGATGTGCGACAGGGCGGTGTTGTGCTTCCACTCCTGGTCTGCGATGCCGATGAGGTTGAGCAGGTTGTTCGCCAGGCCGTCGGCCTCGTTGAAGATGCTCGAGAAGATGATGGCGACCGCGACAGGGGTGACCACGAACGGGATGAGCACGCTCATGCGCCAGAACGTCGGGGCGCGCAGCCCGCGGTCGAGGAGGTAGGCGATCACCAGCGCGATCGCGAGCTGGGGGATCGCGGAGAGCAGGAAGATGCTCAGGGTGTTGCCGATCGAGTTCCAGAACATGGCATCGCCGAGGATCTTGGCGAAGTTGCCGGCGCCGACGAACTCCCCCTCGCCCTTGAGCAGGTCCCACTCGTGCACGGCCACCCAGACCGTGTAGAGCAGCGGGAACAGGCCGACCAGCCCGAACAGCAGGAAGAACGGCGAGATGTAGAAGTACGGCGAGGCGTTCTGGTCGAACCGGGAGAGGCGGTGGCGCCAGGAGCGTTTCGGCGGAGCATCCGAGGTCGCGGATGCGGTGAGCTGCTGCTGCGCCGGCGGTGCGGTGAGAGTCATGAGGGTCCTTTGCCGGGGCTCCGACAGGCTCAGCCCCCCGATCTGCGGGGGCGCTGAGCCTGTCGGAGCGGAGATGATCAGCCGACGAGGTCGTTCAGCAGGCCGATGGCCTGGTCCCAGGCGCCCTGGGTGTCGGTGTCACCGCGGTCGAGGCTGCTGAGCGCCGGCCCGAAGACGTTCTCCTGGATGACCGAGTCGTCGGCGCCCTTGAACTGCGCGACGACTCCCTTGGCACGCTCGGCGAGGATCGCGCCGGTGGGAGCATCGTTGAAGAACGCGTTCGGCGTCGCGTCGGCCGCGAGAGTCTCCTGCGCCTTGATCGTCGAGGGGAAGTTACCCGCAGCAGCCGACTGCTTCACCTGCTGCTCGGGCTGGGTCAGCCAGTCGGCCAGCTCGGCCGCCGCCTCCTTGTGCTGCGACGACTCCGGGATCGACAGGAACGCGCCGCCCCAGTTGGCCGCACCTCCGGGGAACACGTCGGCGAAGTCCCATCCGGTCGATGCGTCACCGCCGCCGGCCTCGACCTGACCCTGCACCACACCGAGCATCCAGCCCGGGCAGACGAAGGTGGCGAAGGTGCCGTCGACGAACGACTTGCCGCCGTTCCAGTCCCAGGCCGTCTGCGCGGCCGACTGGCCGCCCTCGGTCGCGGCCCCGAGCTGGTCGAAGCGCTCTTTGAGCTCGGCGTTGTCCTCGACGTTCAGCTTGCCGTCGCTCGTGTAGTAGCCCTCGTCGAGCTGGTTCACCATGGCGTTCCAGACGAAGCCGGAGTGGTCGTACCAGGCCTTGCCGGTCTTCGCGGTGTAGTCGGCTCCGACCTTGAAGTAGTTCGCCCAGTCGCCGTTCAGCAGCTCGGCCACCGACTCGCGGTCGCTCGGGAGGCCGGCGGCCTCGAATGCGGCGCCGTTGTAGCAGATGCCGCTCGGGCCGATGTCGGTGCCGTAGCCGATCACGCGGCCCTCGGCGTCGGTGGCCTGGCCGTACTTCCAGTCGACCCAATCGTCCTTGCGGTCTTCGATGCCGTAGTCACGCAGGTCGACGAAGGTGTCCGAGACGTCCATGATCGCGCCGAGCCAGCCCTCTTCGATCGCGACGACGTCGCTGAGACCGGAGCCGGCAGCGATCTTGGTGAAGGCATCGGTGCGGGCGTTGCCGCCGGTGTCGATGTTCGTCGCCTCGATCTTCACATTCGGGTGCGCCTTCTCGTACTCCTTGTAGAGGTCTTCGTAGCCGAAGGTTCCGAACGTGGTCACGGTCAGTGTGACCTCTTCGTCGCCGTTCGCGTCACCGCTGCCGCCGTTGTCGCCGGAGCAGCCGGCGAGGGCGAGGGCGGATGCGGAGGCCACGGCGGCGATCGCGAGGATCCGGTGGCGGGCACGTGTGTTCACAGTTCACTCCTTTGTGGTGGTCGTGCGGTGTGGTGCTTCGGGACGCGTGGGAGCGCTCCCACGCGTTGAGCAGTCACTCTATGGGAGCGCTCCCACGCGTGTCAAGCCGCGCCGGTGCGCGCCCGGGGCCGTGCACAGCTCCTCAAGAATTCGCTCCTGGCACCGCCTCGGGCCCCTCGCGGGGAGCGGGGCCGGTGTTTCTGAGGAGTCGCGCACCGGCGGTACCCTTGGGCAGTGCCCGACGCCACCCTCTCCCCCGCCCTCGTCCGTGCCGAAGCCCTGATCCGCAACGTGCCGGACTACCCTCAGCCGGGCATCATCTTCCGCGACATCACGCCTCTTCTCGCCGATGCCGAGGCCCTCCGCGTGACGACGGAGGCGATCATCGAGCCCTTCGCCGGACAGTTCGACGTGATCGCGGGCATCGAGGCGCGCGGCTTCATCCTCGCCAGCGCCGCCGCCATCGCCGCAGGCGTCGGCCTGATCCCGATCCGCAAGGCCGGCAAGCTGCCCAGGCCCGCGGCGTCCGTCGACTATGCGCTCGAGTACGGCACCGCCACGATCGAGATGCACGACGACCTGCCCGCCGGCTCGCGGGTGCTGCTGATCGACGATGTGCTCGCGACCGGAGGAACTCTCGCCGCCGGTCGCGAACTGGTCGAGCGCCTCGGCAGCCACGTGATCGGCATCTCCGTGCTGTTCGAGATCGACGGCCTCGGCGGCCGCGAAACGGTCGGCGACCTCCACACCGTCTTCCACTCCGCCTGACTCCTCCACGGCGCCGAGCGGGTGCGGCGAGGGCAGTAGACTGGGTGCGCCCCTCCGCCCGCGACTCTTGGAGCCGTCATGCCCACCATCGTCGTCGACGTCATGCCCAAGCCCGAACTGCTCGACCCGCAGGGCAAAGCCGTTTCCGGCGCCTTCGCCCGTCTCGGCGTCGAGGGCTTCACCGACGTCCGCATCGGCAAGCGTTTCGAGCTCACCGTCGAGGGCGAGGTCACCGACGAGGTTCTCGCTGAGGCCAAGCGCATCGCCGACGAGGTGCTCTCCAACTCCGTGATCGAGGACGTCGTCGGCATCGAGGTCGCGGAGTGACCGTCCGCATCGGCGTCATCACCTTCCCCGGCTCGCTCGACGACCGCGACGCACAGCGCGCCGTCCGCATCGCCGGCGCCGAGCCCGTCGCCCTGTGGCACGGATCGCATGACCTCGAAGGCGTCGACGCGCTCGTCCTGCCGGGTGGTTTCAGCTACGGCGACTACCTCCGCGCCGGCGCGATCGCCGCGCTCTCGCCGATCATGAGCGAGGTCAAGGATGCTGCCGCCAAGGGCATGCCCGTGCTCGGCATCTGCAACGGCTTCCAGATGCTGGTCGAGGCGCACCTGCTGCCCGGCGGCCTGATCCGCAACAACCACCAGCACTTCGTGCGGCGCGACCAGAAGCTCACGGTCGAGAACTCCGACACCGCGTGGACCAATGCGTTCCGCACCGGTCAGGAGATCGTGATCCCACTGAAGAACGCCGACGGCGGCTACATCGCCGACGAGCAGACGCTCGATCGCATCGAGGGCGATGGTCTGGTGGCGTTCCGCTATGCCGGGGTCAACCCGAACGGATCACTGCGCGACATCGCCGGCCTCACCAACGCAGCGGGCAACGTCGTCGGCCTGATGCCGCACCCCGAGCACGCCACCGAGGCCGGCTTCGGTCCCGACACCGCGGCCGCGATGCGTAGCGGAGTCGACGGTGTCGACTTCTTCACGAGCGCGATCGCCGCGGTCGCCCGCGTCGCCGCCTAGCCTCCGTACCGCGAACCGGACCGACTCGACGCCGCCGACCGGTTCAGGTCGGTCTGTTCAGTCGACCGGAAGGGCGAACGGGTTGTCGCCGACCGCTGCGAGCAGGTACCAGGCGGTCGCGCCGGTGTGCAGGCTGGCGTAGTACAGGTCACCGAAACCGGAGTCGAGGCCGTCGCTCGACGTGGCGACGATCCCCTTGCCATCGCCGTTCGGTGCATCGCGCTGCGCAAGCCGGATACTGCTCAGAAGCGTCTCAGCACGGTCGGCGTCGCCGTCGCCGTCACGTAGCGTGAGTGCGAGCGCGAGGTGTCCACTGCCCTCGAACCACGCCTTGGACGTATCGACCTCACTGATCGACGGCCCCGTGTACGGACCATCTGTTGCCAGCAGGTTGGCGAGCGTCCAGTCGAGCGCCGCACCGTAGCGTGGGTCACCCGTGGCGAGGGAGCTCCAGGTCTGGGCGTCCAGCGGGATCGGGCGGGTGTTGATCGTCGAGCCGTCCAGGCCCGTGCCGGTGTTCACGTGGCCGTCTGCGCTCTGCATGGCGGCGACGAAGTCCGCGGCGACCGCCGCCCGATCAGTCCAGACCCGGGCGCCGGTGAGCTGGCCGAGCTGGGTGAAGAAGCCGGCGATGTCGCTGTTGTGCTCGGTGGACTTCCACGTCAGCGAAGTGCCGTCTTCGAGCTGACCGCCGGTGTAGCCGTAGGGCGCCCTGGTCATGTCCGCCGTGTGGTCCTGGATCCATTCACCGATCCGAACCGCGCCGTCGAGATATCGGGAGTCCCCTGTCGCGTGTGCGAGACGGGCGAGGGCCAGCCCGACCCAGGCCTGGTTTCCGGTGAAGGCGCCGGCTCCCGTGATCTCCACCCGCCCCTGACGGATGCCGTGCGGCTCGTACGACGCTCTGGTGCGCCCGTCGCCGATCGGATCGTTCTCCTGCACGAAGAGGAGGGCGTCGCCGATCGCCCGTGCGCGCCGGAGGTCGTCCGGAAGGCCGCGGGCGGTGTAGGCGATGATCACGAGGGCGTCGTCGTAGACGAAGGAGGGCGTGAAATCCCAGGTCGGAGTCGTGAAGAAGCCACCCTCGTAGCTGCGCGGCAGACAGCGGCCATCCCCGTCGCAGAACTCGTCGGTGCGCGCGTCCAGGAACTCGTACGCCAGCGCGACCGAGGCTGCCGGGTCCGCGACCGGGTCCGCCGGGGTGTCGGCTCGCGCCGCGAAGGCATCCGACACCGCAGGCGCAGCACCCACGAGCACGGCGCCGACGACGAGCGCGGCGACGGTCACCCAGGGGGCGGATCGGCGGGCAGAACCGGACATCGTGACCTCTCGAAGGCGACAGCCCCCGCGGGCGGGACGCACGGGTGACACGGGGGACGATGCGAAGCCTGTCATGACAGCGGTCGATCGGTGAAGTGCCTTTCGGCCACACTTCGCCACGGGATGACGATGCCCGCCTCTCGTAGCGCACGGGTCATCCCCGTGCAAGGCGTTTGCGCGATCCAGGCCCGGCGCTCAGCATGGTCACCCCGTCCCCGAACAGCTTCGAAAGGATCGCCCATGTCCCGCGACCAGTACACCTTCACCGACCCGTCCGCGCTCTACTCCGACATCGAACCGCGGAAGCAGCACATGCCGGAGCCGGGACTCGACGCAGATCTCACCCCGCGCGCCGACCTGGGCGAGGAGTCCTACCGCGGCACCGGGCGCCTGACCGGACGCAAGGCCCTGATCACGGGCGGCGACTCCGGCATCGGCGCTGCCACCGCGATCGCGTTCGCCCGTGAGGGCGCCGATGTCGCGATCTCGTACCTGCCGCAGGAGGAAGAGGACGCGAGCCGGATCGCCGAGATCCTGCGGGAGGCCGGCGCGACGGTCGCCACCATCCCCGGCGACCTGCGCGACCCGGAGTACTGCCGTGCCCTCGTCGCCGAGGCGGTCGAGAAGCTGGGCGGCCTCGACATCGTCGTCAACAACGGCGGCAAGCAGGTGTATCAGGAGTCGCTGACCGACATCACGGACGAGCAGTTCGACGACACCTTCAAGACCAACGTCTACGCGATGTTCTGGATCACCAAGGCCGCCCTACCCCATCTCCCCGCGGGCTCGACGATCATCAACACCACCTCGATCCAGGCCTACTCGCCCTCCGGCATCCTGGTGGACTACGCCTCGACGAAGGCCACGATCAACGCCTTCTCCAAGGGCCTCGCGGAACAGCTCGCGCCGAAGGGCATCCGCGTGAACACCGTGGCACCGGGGCCGATCTGGACGCCCCTGCAGCCCAGCGACGGACAGCCGCAGGACAAGCTTCCCGAGTTCGGGAAGGACACACCCCTCGGGCGCATGGGACAGCCGGCCGAGCTCGCTCCCGCATACGTGTTCCTCGCCTCGGCGGAGTCGAGCTACGTGGCCGGGGAGACCTTGAACGTGAACGGCGGCATGCCGACCCCGTGACGCTCAGGGCGATCAGGAGGCGAGGGCCGGCGGCCACACGCCGATGAGCAGTGCCATGACCACGACCGTGACCAGCTCATGCGCGATGTTGAGCGTGGTGAGTCGGGTCGATCGCCCCTCGAAAGCGTCATGGGTGATGAAGCGTGCCGCCGTGAACCCGGCCCACAGCGTGACCGCGGTGACGATCGTTCCCCAGAAGAAGGATCCGCCGTAGAAGTGCCAGGCGATCGACGAGGCACCGGCGAGGACCCAGGCCGTGATGAAGCTCACGATGACGGTGGTGACGATGGGCCACACCGCCGTCGCGGCAGGCCGGTCCATGTCGACGTTCGCGAGCTTCGACCAGCGTGTGCCGAACACCTTCGGCGCGTACCAGATCGAGCCGACGACCATGCTCGATGCGGTGGCCAGCAGGACCGCCCAGTAGTTGATCTCGGGAACCATGACAGCCTCCACTCGTCGGATGCCTCACCATACTCCCGGGGCGGGCGGAAGTGCGGGTGGCACCTGCATGATCCTGTGACGGATGCATGACTCGGACAGCCGGGACGCTCATGCGCGCGGGGAACGGTCATGCAAACGGCCAGGGCGATCCGGGGAAGTCGGGCACGCCGAACCGATTCGATCCCCGCCCTGGCATGAATGTAAGCGTTTGCACTAGCCTGTTCCCATGGCACAGCTTGAGCAGATCGCAGCCCCCGGTTCCGAGTGGTGGCGCAGCGCCGTCATCTACCAGATCTACCCCCGCTCCTTCGCGGACGCCTCGGGCGACGGCATCGGCGACCTGCCGGGCATCACGAGCCGGCTCGATGCCCTGCAGGAGCTCGGCGTCGACGCGATCTGGCTCAGTCCTTTCATGACGAGCCCGCAGCGCGACGCCGGCTACGACGTGGCCGACTACCGCGACGTCGACCCGCTGTTCGGCACGCTGGGCGACTTCGACGACATGCTCGAGGCTGCGCACGCCCGCGGCATCCGCGTGATCGTCGACCTCGTCCCCAACCATTCGTCCGACCAGCACCCCTGGTTCCAGGAGGCACTGAAGGCCGCACCTGGCAGCCCCGAGCGTGCGCGCTACATCTTCCGCGACGGCAAGGGCGAGAACGGCGAGCTCCCGCCGAACAACTGGGAGTCGGTGTTCGGCGGCGGCATGTGGCAGCGCGTGACCGAGGCCGACGGAACCCCCGGCCAGTGGTACCTGCACATCTTCGACGCGACGCAGCCCGACTTCGACTGGAACAACGAGGAGGTGCAGGAGGAGTTCCGCTCGATCCTGCGCTTCTGGCTCGACCGCGGTGTCGACGGCTTCCGGGTGGACGTGGCCCACGGCATGATCAAGACCGAGGGTCTGCCCGACTACACGCCCCCGACCGACGCGGACTCCATGGGCGGCGGCGAGTCGAACGTGCCGTACTGGGGCCAGGACGGCGTGCACGAGATCTACCGCGACTGGCACAAGGTGCTCGCCGAGTACGACGGCGACCGCGCCCTGTGCGGCGAGGCCTGGATGCCCACCCTCAAGCAGACCGCGCTCTGGGTGCGCCCAGACGAGATGCACCAGACCTTCAACTTCCCGTACCTGATGACGGAGTGGGACGCGAAGAAGCTCGGCGACGTGATCCGCGAGTCGCTGGACGCGTTCGGTGAGGTCGGCGCCCCGAGCACGTGGGTGCTGTCGAACCACGATGTGGTGCGCCACGCGACGCGCCTCGCACTCACCTCCGACAACCCCCAGGGCGAGGGCATCGGACCGAACACCCCTGACAAGCCGGACACCGCGACCGGACTGGCCCGCGCTCGCGCCGCGACGACCCTGATGCTGGCTCTGCCCGGTTCCTCCTACCTCTACCAGGGCGAAGAGCTCGGGCTGCCCGAGGCGATGGAGATCCCGGACGAGTACCGTCAGGACCCGACGTGGTTCCGCACGAACGGCGCACGCTACGGACGTGACGGATGCCGCGTGCCGCTGCCCTGGAACGCAGAGGCTCCGGCCTTCGGCTTCAACGACACCGGACTGTCGTGGCTTCCCCAGCCCGCCGACTGGGCGACCTACGCGCGCGACGTCGAAGAGGTCGACCCGGCGTCGACGCTCGCGCTGTACAAGCGCCTGCTGGCCGGACGGCGTGAGCACGGCTTCGGCAGCGGCTCTCTGGTGTGGGAGGACGCCGGTCCCGAGGCGGTCGCGTTCCGCCGTGGTGACGTGCACGTGGTCGCGAACCTCGGTACCGCCCCCGTCGAGCTGCCGGCCGACGCCTTGGTGTTGCTGCAGAGCCAGCCCTTCGAAGGAGCCGCGATCCCGGTCGACACGGCCGTCTGGTACACCACCGCGACCCACGCCTGACACCCTCCGGTCGCGGTTGTCGTCGCCCACGCCCGCGTGAAGCGACACACACCGCGACCGGAGCTTTTCGACAGAGGAACCATGGCCAGCATCGATGAGGTCGCCCGGCTCGCCGGAGTCTCCACCGCGACCGTCTCGCGCGCACTGAGCGGTCGCGGCCACGTGTCCGAATCCGCGAAGGAGAGGGTGCAGGCCGCAGCGCAGACTCTCGGCTACGTGGTGTCGTCCCGTGCGTCGAGCCTGGCATCGGGTCGCACCCGCAACGTCGGGGTCATCGTCCCGTTCCTCGACCGGTGGTTCTTCAGCACGGTGCTCTCCGGCGTCTCGGCCGCGCTGATGCGCGAGGGCTACGACATCACGCTGTACAACATCACCGCCGACAAGGACGTGCGCCGACACGTGTTCGACACCTTCCTGCGACGGCAGCGCGTGGACGCCGTGATCGCGGTGTCGATCGAGCTCGACGAGGACGAGACGCAGTACCTGCTCGACCTCGGACTCCCCGTGATCGCGATCGGCGGTCCGAACCCGAAGCTCGACACCATGACCGTCGATGACGTCGCCGTCGCGCAGTTGGCCACCGAGCATCTGATCAGCCTCGGCCACACCGACATCGCGCACATCGGAGCCAACCCCGAGTTCGACATCGACTTCCACATCCCGACCAACCGCCGTCTGGGCTTCGAGAAGGCACTCGCCACGGCAGGGATCCCCCTGAACCACGCCTTCCTCGAACCAGCCGACTTCACGGTGGAGGGCGGCTACCGGGCGGCGAAGCAGCTGCTCGGCAGGCCGGGCCCCCGCCCGACCGCGGTCTTCGCGGCGTCGGATGAGATGGCCATCGGAGCACTGCTCGCTGCCCGCGACCTCGGCTTCAGCGTGCCGGAGGAGTTGTCGATCGTGGGCATCGACGGCCATGAGCTCGGCGAGTTCTTCCGTCTCACCACCGTCGACCAGTTCCCGCTGGGCCAGGGGGAGCGCGCCGCAGACGCCGTGCTGGCGAAGCTCGCCACCCCCGATGCCGTGCACATCCCGTCAGCCTTGCCGTACGAGCTGAACGTGCGCGGAACGACCGCCCGACTGATCTAGCCGGGCAGCAGGACGGCGTCACGCCAGGTGCGATAGCCTCCGTCGAGATTGCGTGCCGCGACGCCCTGCTGTCGGAGGATCCGCGTAGCGATGTGTCCGCGCAGACCGACCTGGCAGTGCACGACGATCGGCCCGTCCGGCAGTTCACCGGATCGGTCCCTGAGCTCGTCGAGCGGCACGTTGACGGCGCCGGGGATCGCGCCGGATCTGTGCTCCGCCGGCGAACGCACATCGATGAGCGTCGCGCCCGCTCGCAGCTCGGCCTCGAGCTCATGCCACTGGATCGTAGGAGTCGTCCCCGTGCGGGTGTTCTCGGCGACATAGCCGAGGATGTTCACCGCATCCTTGGCCGAGCCGAACTGCGGCGCATAGGCCAGTTCGAGATGCGCGAGCTCGGCGGCGGGGAGTCCGGCCTGCATCGCAGTGGCCACCACGTCGATCCGCTTGTCCACGCCGTCCCGCCCGACGACCTGCACGCCGAGGATGGCGTCGGAGGTCGGATCGGCGAGCATCTTCATCGACAGCGTCTCGGCGCCTGGGTAGTACCCGGCGTGCGACCCCGGGTGCACATGCACCGCGTAGAAATCGCGCCCCGCCGCGCGCAGCTGCTGCTCGCTCCACCCTGCTTTCGCCGCCGTCACGCCGAACACCCGGACGATTCCCGTGCCGAGAGCGGGTCGCGCGGTCTCCGCCCGCCCCGCGATGAGATCGGCCACCAGGCGTCCGTGACGGTTCGCGAGGCCCGCCATCGTGATGAGCGCCGCCTCCCCTCCCACGAGATCGTGCTTCTCGACACCGTCGCCCACGGCGAACACGTCGGGAGCACTCGTGCGACACGTCGAGTCGACCTCGATGCCCCCGGTCGGGCCGATCCGGATGCCGGCGCCCTCTGCCAGCGCAGTCTCAGGGACGACGCCTGCCGCGTCGATCACGAGGTCCGCGGGAACGGAGGTGCCGTCGCTCAGCATGACCAGTCCCGGGGCCGAGCCGACGGCCTCGACGCCCAGGCGCACGTCCACGCCGTGCGCTCGGACCTCCGCCGCGATCGGGGCGGCCATCTCCGCATCGAGTGGAGCGAGCAGTCGGGGTCCGCGCTGCACGAGGGTGACCGATGCGCCACGCGCGATGAGGTTCTCGACCGCCTCGAGTCCCGTGTATCCGCCGCCGACGACCACGACCGGGACCCCTGCCCTCGAGAGAGCGGCATCGATGGCGTCCGCATCCTCGACGGTGCGCAGGCTGTGCGCCGGGATGCCCGACGTCGGGGCCGCTCGACGCGGTCGGGCCCCCGTGGCGAGGATGAGAGTGTCGTAGTGCTGCGTGAAACGACGACCCGCCTCGAGGTCGACCACCTCGACCACCTTCCGCGCGGTGTCGATGCGCACCACATCGTGGCGCACGCGCACGTCGAGCCGGAAGCGATCGTGCAACGACGTGGGCGTCTGCAGGAGCAGCGAATCACGCTCGGCGATCACCCCTCCGACGTAGTAGGGCAGGCCGCAGTTCGCGTAGGAGACCTCCGGCCCTCGCTCGAAGATCGTGATCTCCGCCTGTTCGTCGAGGCGACGCAGACGTGCGGCGGCCGACATCCCGCCGGCGACGCCTCCCACGATGACCACCCGGCGCCGTTCAGCCGTGGTCATCGCTGGAACAGCCTCGAGAAGAAGCCGCCCTGAGCCGGTTCGGCGGCGTGCCCCGTGCACCATTGCGCCGCCGGCACTGTCCGACGTACAGAGTCGACGTGCTGTCCGCAGCCCGCCCAGGTGGTCTTGCCGCAGGTCTTGCAACGAACTGCTCGGCACATCTTCTTGCTCCTCACTGATACCCCGGTGGGTATTCGAGGAAACTATACCCCAGGGGGTATAGTGGTTCGCACAGCCGCCATTCAGGGAGCGATATGTCATCCGCAGACGCCGAGACCCAACGAAAGATCGCCAACCGCCTCAAGCGCGCCCAGGGGCAACTCGGCGCAGTGATCGCCGCCGTGGAGAGGGGGGACGAGTGCCGGACGGTCGTCACCCAGCTCGCCGCCGTCACCTCGGCCCTCGACAAGGCCGGGTTCCAGATCATCGCCTCCGCCATGAAGGACTGCCTGACCGACGACGAGGCCGCATCGGGCGGCACTGCCGCATCGGAGAGCTCAGGAACGGAAGCGGCCACCGACACCGCAGGGGTGTCGATGGCCGAACTGGAGAAGCTCTTCCTCTCCCTCGCCTGACGCGAAGCGGTCAGCTCGCGACGATGAGTCCCTTCGTCGCGGTGCGTGCAGCCTCGAAGCGACGCTGCACATCGGGCCAGTTCACGAGGTTCCAGAACGCCTTGACGTAGTCGGCGCGCACGTTGAGGTAGTCGAGGTAGTAGGCGTGCTCCCAGACGTCGAGCTGCAGCAGCGGCGTCACGCCGAGCGGTGCGTTCCCCTGCTGGTCGAAGAGCTGGAAGATCACGGGGCGGGCGCCCACGCTGTCCCAGGCGAGCACGGCCCAGCCCGATCCCTGTACACCGAGCGCGGTCGCGGTGAAGTGCGCCCGGAACGCATCGATCGATCCGAATGCGTCGACGAGCGCGGCCTCGAGCTCGCCCTCCGGAGCGCCGCCGCCCTCGGGCGAGAGGTTCTGCCAGAAGACGGAGTGGTTGATGTGGCCGCCGAGGTTGAACGCGAGGTCCTTCTCGAGCTTGTTGACGTTCGCGAGGTCGCCGGCGCTGCGTGCGGTGGCGAGCTGCTCGAGCGCGGTGTTCGCGCCGGTCACGTACGCCTGGTGGTGCTTGGAGTGGTGCAGCTCCATGATCTTGCCGGAGATGTGCGGCTCGAGCGCGGAGTAGTCGTACGGGAGCTCGGGGAGCGTGTAGAGAGTGGACATTGTGCTTCCTTTCGATGGTGCTATCGGTGGGTGCGGATCAGTGCTCGGGGTCGTGCGGGAGCGAGTGGAATCGGCGGTCGAGGTAGACCAGAGGACGCCCGGACGGACCGGGCAGCACCTCGATGACCTCGGCGATGACCACGGTCGACGACCCCACTGCGACGGTCTCGATGGTGCGACACCGCAGCGCCGCCCTGGCCTCGGGGAGGTGCGGTTCTCCGGTCGGCAGCGTCGCCCACCCCTGCTCGGGGGTGAAGCGCTCGGAGCCGCTGACCGCGAAGCTCTGCGCGAGGTCGGAGTGCTCGTCGTCGATCAGATGCACCACGAAGGTGTCCGCTCCGAGGATCGCTCCCGCGGACCCCGTCGCCCTGGTCACGGAGAACACGATCGCCGCGGGGTCGACCGCCACCGAGGCGACGCTCGACGCCGTGAGGCCGACCGGCCCGTCCGGGGTGCTCGCGGTGATGATCGCGACGCCGGCGGGATGCGTGCGGAACGCGGCCTTGAGCCCTTCGCCGATCGGGGTGGGCACGGGTGTCGCGGTCATCGACCGGCCTCCATCATCTGTTCCTGCTTCGCGTGCGTCAGCATCTCCTCGCGCTCGACGATCTTCGTCCGCTCACGGCCACGGGCTGCTCCCGCCCCACGCTCCGCGGCATCGATCCGCAGCCAGCCATCGAGGTCGACCGCGTGCGACAGGTGGGCGATCGGATCATCGTCACGCGCTTCCAGCTCGACCGATCCGAGGTCGTCGACGACGTGGCCGATGGTCTGCGCGGCGTCCGACTTGGTCGAGCCGATGAGTCCGACCGGCCCGCGCTTGATCCAGCCCGTGGCGTACAGCCGGGGGATCGGGACGCCCTCCGCGTCGACGACTCGACCTTCGATGTGCGGCACGACTCCGAGCGTAGTGTCGAACGGCATCCCAGGCACGGGCGTCGATCGATATCCCACGGCACGGTAGACCGCTCCGACGCCGTAGCGCAGCAGCTCGCCGGTGCCGACCATGCGACCGAGCTCGTCTGACGCGGTGCGCTCCATCTCGATGCCGGTCACGGAGTCGGTCCCCAGCAGCCGCACCGGGCGTTGCCGCAGGTGCAGGTGTATGCGGCGCGAGGCCGTGCGCGTCGCGGGGTCGACGGCGGCCCATTCGGTCATGGTGCGCACGACGATGCGCCGCTGCGAGAACTGCGCGATCATCCGCTCGGCGTGCTCGTCGAGAGCGAGTTCTTCGGGGTCGACGATCACATCGACGTCGTCCTGCTCGGCGAGCTCGCGCAACTCCATGGCCGAGAAGCGCACGTCGGCCGGTCCTCGCCGAGCGAAGAGGTGCACATCGCGCAACGGGCTGGCCACGAGCTGGTCGAGCACGGCATCAGGGGTGTCGGTGTGGGTCAGCGCCGAGGCGTGCTTGGCCAGGATCCTCGTGACATCCAGCGCCACGTTGCCGGCCCCGAGCACGGCGACCGACTCGGCGGCGAGCGGCCAGGTGCGCGGTGCATCGGGGTGCCCGTCGTACCAGGCCACGAAGTCGGCGGCGCCGAACGAGCCGGGGAGATCTATGCCGGGGATGTCGAGAGCGACGTCGAGGTCGGCACCCGTCGCCACGATCACTCCGTCGTATGCGGCACGCAGCTCGTCGATCTCGACGTCACGGCCGATCTCGACGTTGCACCGCAACCGGATGCGTGGGTTCACGAGCACCTCGTGCAGGGCGTCGGTGATCTTCCGGATGCGGGGATGGTCGGGCGCGACGCCGTAGCGGACGAGACCGTACGGCGCCGGGAGCTTCTCGAACAGGTCGATCGCTGCGGTGGGGACACGGTCGAGCAGGATGTCGGCGGCGTAGATGCCTGCAGGGCCCGCCCCCACGATGGCGATGCGCGGCTCCACGGGGGGTGATCCGGCGGCGGTCATGCGTGCTCCCCCTGGGGCGCGAGCGCGGCGATGATCGGGTGATCGAACGTCAGCGTGCCCGTCTTCGCGGCACCGCCGGGAGACCCGATCTCGTCGAAGAACTCGACGTTGGCCTTGTAATAGTCCTGCCACTCATCGGGCAGATCGTCTTCGTAGAAAATGGCCTCGACCGGGCACACCGGCTCGCAGGCGCCGCAGTCCACACACTCGTCGGGGTGGATGTAGAGCGAGCGTTCGCCCTCGTAGATGCAGTCGACAGGGCACTCGTCGATGCAGGCCTTGTCCTTCACATCGACGCACGGCAGGGCGATCACATAGGTCATCGCAGGGTCTTCGTTCGGGTCACGCTGTCCTCGTTCGGGTCGATCAGCCCTTGCCGGGCCACATGACTACCGTAAAACCTCAAGTACACTTGAGGTCAAATCGAAGGAAAGGCGGCCGGATGAGTCCGCATGCACCCGACGAACCGCTCACGATCGGCGAGATGACCCGACGCACGGGGGTCGCCGCTTCCGCGCTGCACTTCTACGAGGGCCTCGGCCTCATCGCGTCGACCCGCACGCCGGGCAACCAGCGCCGCTATGCACGGCACATGCTGCGCCGCGTCTCGCTCATCACGGTCGCGAAGCGCCTCGGCATCCCGCTCTCCGACGTGCAGACGGCCTTCGCCGACGTGCCACTGACCGAGACCCCGAGCCACGAGGACTGGCAGCGGGCCTCCCGACGCTGGAAGCGCGAGCTGGAGAAACGCCGCGAAGGCATCGAACGGCTCGAACGCGAACTCACCGGATGCATCGGCTGCGGCTGCCTGTCGATGAAGGCCTGCGGCCTGCTCAACCCTGACGACGCGCTCGGCACGCAGGGCGCCGGCCCCCACCGCCTGCAGGACTGACCCACTCGCCTGCGAACGCCGCGAGACCCACTCCCGCCACCGAGACCCATCGCCGCATGCGCCGGCGGGAGTGGGTCTGGGCGAGGAGAGTGGGTCTCGACAAGGAGCGGCTCAGCGCACCTCGAAGTCCGCGGAGAGGAGCACCTCGTCGCGGGAGCTCGGGCCCACCAGCAGCTCGAACGTGCCGGCCTCGACCAGACGCGTGCCCGCGGCGTCGACGATCGTGCAGTCGGACACCGGCAGCTCCAGGCGCACCCGTACGGACTCCCCCGGGGCGACGTCGACCTGACGGAAGGTCTTGAGCTCCTTGTCGGTCCAGCTCACGCTCGTCACCGAGTCGCGCACGTAGACCTGCACCGTCTCGCGTGCAGGCCGTTCCCCCGTGTTCGACACCGTGACGTGCCCGACGATCGTGCCGGACTCCGCCAGCGAGGTCTCCTCCAGCACGAGGTCGGAGTACTCCACGGTCGTGTACGACAAGCCCTCGCCGAACGCCCAGGCGGGCGACTGCGTGAGATCGGCGTAGCGATCGCCGTGCTGGCCGCGGATCTGGTTGTAGTACGTCGGCTGCTGACCCACGTGGCGCGCGAACGAGATCGGCAGGCGCCCTGACGGTTCGGCAGCTCCCGAGATGATGTCGGCCAGTGCACGCCCGCCTTGCATACCGGGGTTCGCCGCCCAGATGACGGCAGCAGCCTTCGACGCGGATGCCGGGAGCACGAGGGGCTTCGACGCGAGCAGCACGATCACGACGGGCTTCCCGGTCGCGATGAGCGCATCGATCAGGGCGTTCTGCCCGCCGATGAGCTCGAGCGTCGCGGTGGAGCGCCCTTCGCCGACCAGTTCGATCCGGTCGCCGACGACCGCCACCACGACATCGGAGTCGGAGGCCGCGGCGACGGCCTCCGCGATCAGAGCGGCGTCGGGCTCGCAGGCCCTCACCACCGGCGGACGCGGCTGCTTGTCGGGGAAGAACGGACCCTGCGGGTCTTCCTCGAGCGTGAGGATGTCGGCACCGCGGGCGTGGGTGACGCTCCAGCCGTCGATCGTCTGCAGGCCGTCGAGCACGGTCGTGATCATCTCGCGAGGCTGACCGTCGAGCCATCCCGCCTGACCTGAGCCGCCGGCCCAGTCGCCGAGCTGCGTCTGCGCGTCGTCGGCGAGAGGGCCGGTGACCGCGACCTTCAGCGCGGACGTGGGGTCTAGCGGCAGCACGCCGTCGTTCTCGAGCAGCACGAGCGAGCGGCGGGCGACCTCGAGGTTCAGCTCCGCGTGCTCCACGCTGCCCACCACGGTGTCGAGCGCGGTGCTAGGAAGGCGTGGGTTCTCGAAGAGCCCCAGCTCGAACTTAAGCGTCAGGATGCGGGCGGCGGCGGCGTCGAAGGCGTCCTCGGCGAGCATCCCCTTCGCCACGGCGTCCAGCGCTCCCTCGAAGAAGCCGGGCGTGGTCATGATCATGTCGTTCCCAGCCCGCACGGCAGCCGCGGCCGCGTGCGTGATGTCGGGCTGGATCCGCTGCTCCCACACCATGCGACCGACGTTGTCCCAGTCGGTGATGAGCGTGCCGGTGTAGCCCCACTCGCCGCGCAGCACGTCGCTGAGCAGCCAGTCGTTGGTGGTGATCGGCACGCCGTCGGTGGTCTGGTAGCCGAGCATGAACGTGCGGCAGCCCTCGCGGGCGACGCGCTCGAACGGCGGCAGGAACCACGAGCGCAGCTTGCGGCGGGAGATGTCGGCCTCGCTCGCGTCGCGCCCGCCCTGGGTCTCGGAGTACCCGGCGAAGTGCTTGGCGGTCGCGAGGATGGCCGTGGGGTCGTCGAGTCCGTCACCCTGATAGCCGCGCACCATGGCCGAAGCCAGTTCGCCGATCAGGAACGGGTCTTCACCGAAGGTCTCGTCGATGCGACCCCAGCGCAGATCGCGGGCGATGCACAGCACGGGCGAGAACGTCCAGTGGATGCCGGTGACCGCGACCTCCTCGGCCGTCGCACGGGCGACGCGTTCGACGAGCGCGGAGTCCCACGACGCGGCCATGCCGAGCTGCGTCGGGTAGATCGTCGCCCCCGGCCAGAACGAGTGCCCGTGGATGCAGTCCTCCCCCACCAGGAGCGGGATGCGGAGCCGGGTCTGCGCCGTGAGCTCGTTCGCTCGCAGGATGCGCTCGGGCGAGGTGTGCAGGATCGAGCCCGCATGGCGCCGCGCGATGTGGTCGTCGATGTCGTCGCGAGCGTCGAGCTGAAGCATCTGCCCGACCTTCTCCTCCAGCGTCATGCGGCTGAGGAGGTCGGCCACGCGCTCGGGGATCGGGAGAGCGGGGTCCTGGTACGGGAGCTGCGTGGTCAGAGTCTGAGAGGTCATCACTTCGTGTTCTGGTTGGTGTTCGGTGTCGGGGTCGTCGCGGCGTCGCCGGGCCCGGAGGGGTCGGGCGAGGTCGCCGACGTTACGGGATCGGGAGCCTTCTTCGGCAGGGGCACGCTGCGGACGGCGGTGACGGCGTCGTTCACGTTCAGCCCCTTCTTCTTCATCGCCCTGGCCCGCTCGCCCGCCGAGCGCAGTCGCGGGTTGACGTACTCGTCGATGCCGAAGTTGATGAGCGAGAGCGCGACGCCGATGATCGCGATGCAGAGCCCGGCCGGCACGTACCACCACCACAGTCGCGGGAACGCACCGTTCTGCTGCGCCCAGAACAGGATGGTCCCCCAGTTGAGGTTGCTCACCGGGATCACCCCGATGAAGGCCAGCGTCGTGAGACCGAGGATGGCCGCCGTCACGGTCCCGACGAAGCTCGAGGCGATGAGCGCCATGAGGTTCGGGAGCATCTCGACCGTGATGATGCGGCGCAGCGGCTCGCCGTTCGCGCGCGCGGCCTGGATGAAGTCGCGGTTGCGCAGCGACATGGTCTGCGCGCGCAGCACGCGGGCGCCCCACGCCCACCCGGTTATCCCCAGCACCGCGGCGATCACGATCAGCGGCGGGTTCTCGAACTGCGAGGCGATGATGATGATCAACGGGATGCCGGGGATCACCAGGAACACGTTGGTCAGCGCCGACAACGACTCGCTCTTCCAGCCGCGCACGTAGCCGGCGATCACACCGATCGTGATCGCGATGATCGTGGCGATGAAGGCCGCGAGGAATCCGACGACGATCACACCGCGGGTGCCGTAGATGATCTGGCTCAGCACGTCTTCGCCCATGTGCGTCGTGCCCAGCCAGTGCTCCCAGGAGGGCGGCTGACGCAGCGCCGTGCGGTCCTTCTGGGTCGGCCCGTACGGGGCGATCCACGGAGCGAGGATCGCGATGAGCACGAACACCCCGAGGATGATGAGCCCGGCGATCGACTTGGGGTTGCGGAACATCGCGAACGCCTGCGCGAGCTGCGACCAGAACGTCTTGCGCGGCGGCGCTCCCGTCGACGGGGTGCGCAGCGTGGCGGTCTCGGGCATGCCGGAGACGACGGCCGATCCGTCGGGCGCTGTGGTCGCTGCAGTGGTGGGAACGGTCATGTCAGGACTCCATCTGGCGCGTGCGCGGGTCGAGGTAGGCGTAGACGACATCGGCGAGGATGTTGGCCACGAGCACAGACAGCGTGATCACGAGGAACACGCCCTGCATGAGGGCGAAGTCCTTGGCGTTGGTCGCGTCGAGCAGCAGCTTGCCGACACCCGGATAGCTGAACACCATCTCCATCACGATCGTGCCGCCCACGATGAAGCCGATCGACAGCGCGAAGCTCTGGATCTGCGGCAGCACCGCGTTGCGAGCGGCATAGCCCCAGAGCACCCGCTTGTTGGGCATGCCCTTCGCCTGCGCGACCGTGATGTAGTCGTCGTCGAGCACCGTCAGCATCATGTTGCGCATGCCGAGCACCCATCCGCCGAGCGAGGCGACCACGATGGTCAGCGCCGGGAGCGTGCCGTGCATGATCACCTGGCCGATGAAGTCGAGACTCCATTCCGGCGACTGCCCCTTGTCGTAGGCATGCGATGACGGGAACCACTTCAGGGTCGAGGAGAAGATCGCGATCGCGATGAGTCCGAGCCAGAAGTACGGGATCGTGTTGAAGAACGTGGTCACCGGGATGATCGCGTCGAGCCTGCTGCCCCGCTTCCATCCGACGACGGCTCCGAGCAGCGTGCCGATCGCGAAGGAGATGATGGTCGCGATGCCGACCAGCCCGAGCGTCCAGGGCAGGGCGGCGGCGAGCACCTCGGCGACCGGCCGCAGGCCGTGCAGGGTCGAGATGCCGAGGTCGCCGCGCAGCAGCATCCCCCAGTACTCGAGGTACTGCTGCCAGATGGACTTGTCGGTGTCGATGCCGAGCAGCACGCGCAGCGCGTCTGCCGCCTCGGGACTCACGTTGCGGTTGCGCGCGAGGTACGAGCTGACCGCGTCGCCCTTCATGAGGCGGGGCAGGAAGAAGTTGATCGTGATCGCCGCCCACAGTGTGAACAGGTAGAACGCCGCGCGACCGGCGAAGAAGCGCCACGGCACCGGCCGCCTGGTGCGCTCTGCCGTGGTCGCCGTGGTGCCGACCTCTAGGGCATCGCGGGCGACGAGGTCGTTGTCGTCGAGCTGGGGGAGAGCGGAGCTCACAGCGCGCCTCCGTTCGATGCCGCTGCAGCGAAGTGCTTCTCCGGATCGGGAGAGGCCGCGCGCAGCTCGCGGGTGTACGGATCCTGCGGGTTGAGGATCACATCGTCGGCGGTTCCGTACTCGACCACGCGCCCCTGGTTGAGGACCATGATCTCGTCGCTGAAGTGCCGGGCGGTCGCCAGGTCGTGCGTGATGTAGAGCACACCGAGTCCCTCTTCGCGCTGCAGATCGGCGAGCAGGTTCAGCACGCCGAGCCGGATGGAGACGTCGAGCATCGACACCGGCTCGTCGGCGACGAGGAGCGAGGGACGCGAGGCCAGGGCACGGGCGATGGCAACGCGTTGCCGTTGGCCGCCCGACAGCTCGTGGGGGCGGCGGTCGATCACCGCGTCCGCATCGAGGCGCACCCGGTCGAGGAGCCGACGCACCTCGTTCTCGGTCTCCTTCTTCGGCACCACGTCGTCGAGGCGGATCGGACGCTCCAGGTGGTAGCGGATCGAGTGGTACGGGTTGAGCGAGGCGAACGGGTCCTGGAACACCATGCGCAACTGCTGGCGGTACTTCCGCAGGCCCCTGCCGCGGCGCGGGATGGGCTTGCCGTCGAGCAGCACCTCGCCGCTGGTCGGGGTCTCGAGCTGGGTGAGGATCTTCGCGATCGTGGACTTGCCGCTGCCGGACTGGCCGACCAGGCCGATCGTCTGGCCGGACGTCAGGGTGAAGCTCACGTCGTCGAGGGCTTTGATCTGCCCGGCGCCTCGGACGTTGTACGCCTTCGTGACATTGCGGAACTCGAGGGTGGTCATCGCACCAGCACCCCTCTCTCCCCGGTGAGCCGGGGGAACGACGACAGCAGGGTCTTCGTGTATTTGTGCTCCGGCTGCGTCCAGATGCGCTCTGCCGTATCGAGCTCGATGATCTCTCCTTCGCGCATGATCGCGATCCGGTCGCTGATCTCCAGCAGAAGCGGAAGGTCGTGGGTGATGAAGATCACCGAGAAGCCGAACTCGTGCCGCAGCTGAGAGATCTGCTTGAGGATCTCCCGCTGCACCAGCACGTCGAGCGCGGTCGTCGGCTCGTCCATGACCATCAGCTGCGGACGTAGCGCCAGGGCCATGGCGATCATGACGCGCTGGCGCATGCCGCCGGAGAGCTCGTGCGGGAAGGAGCGCACACGCTGACGGCCGACCTTGACGATCTCGAGCAGTTCCTCGGCCTCGGCACGCCGCTGCTTGCGGTTCATGTCGGGGCGGTGGATCTCGAACACGTCCTCCAGCTGCGAGCCGATCGTCGCGACGGGGTTGAGGGCGTTCATCGCGCCCTGGAACACCATCGACACCTTGTCCCAGCGGAATCGCTGCATCGCGTCGACGTCCAGGGCGTTGATGTCGATGTCGATGCCCGTCGCGTCGTGGAAGGTCACGCTGCCGCCGGTGATGACGGCCGGAGCGCGCAGCAGGCGCTGCACCCCGTAGGCGAGCGTGGTCTTGCCGCATCCGCTCTCCCCCGCGAGGCCCAGGATCTCGCCGCGCTGCAGTTCGAGGGTCACGTTCTTCACCGCCTCGACGGGCGGGTCGACGTCGTACACGACGGAGAAGTCGCGCACGGTGAGCAGGGGGTCTGGCATGGGGGTGTCCTTCGTGGGGGCGGGCCCTTCGACAGGCTCAGGGACCCAGATGGGTGGCTGAGCCTGTCGAAGTCCCGGCTGTGGGTGGCTGAGCCTGTCGAAGTCCTACTCGGCGGGCTTCAGCTTCGTGAGGATCTGCACGATGTTCGGCTGCGTCGGGTCGGCGGACGCGTAGGTGTCGTCCTCCGACGGCCAGCCGACGTAGTTGCGCGTGTTGAACTCACCCAGCAGCGGGTGGGCGCCCAGCGGGATGGCCGGCACCTGCTCGGAGAAGATCGTCTGCAGCGTGTCGATGGCGGTGGTGCGCTCCTCGTCGGACGAGGCGTTCGCGTAGGTGTTCAGGGCGGCGGTCGCCTCCGGGTCGTCGAAGCGACCGAAGTTGAAGCCGGCCTTGCCCTCGGGGGAGATCCACCGCGGATCCATGGTCGAGGTGTAGAGGCCGTACGCCGTGCCGCTGTCCTCCAGCCAGTGGATGATCGCAGAGAACGTGCCGTTGTCGCGGGGATCGGCCCAGCCGCCCCAGTCGGGCATGTCGATCTTGACCTCGGCGCCGATGCTGTCCTTCACGTCCTCGGCGATGAGCTCCTGCGCCGTGTTCCAGTCGCTCCAGCCGGACGGGACGGAGAGCGTGAACGAGACGGGCGTGCCGTCGGGGTCGATCAGGGCGTCGTCCTTCCAGGTGTATCCGGCGGTCTCCAGCAGGTCACGCGCCTTCTCGGCGTCGACCTTGTAGTCGACTCCCTCGAACTCCGGCTGGATCTCGTCTTCGAGGATCGACGACAGTCCCGTCACGGACCAGACCGGCTCGCTGGCACCCTCGCGCGCGATGTCGACGTAGGCGTCGCGGTCGATCACCCAGGCGAGCGCCTGACGGAAGGCGGGGTCGTCGAACGGCTTCTGCTGCAGGTTCATGAACAGCGTGGCCGAGCCGGTGGTCGGGGAGGCGAGGAACTTGTTGTGCTCAGGGTCGGCCGAGAGGAACTGCTCCTCGATCTGCGGGATGAACGCCTGCGCCCAGTCGGCGTCGCCGTTCGCGAGGGCCGTGGTGAGGGCGGTGTTGTCACCGTACGAGACGTAGTGCAGCTCGGGCACGGCGAGGTCGCCGCCCCAGTAGTCGTCGCGCGCGTCGAGCGTGACCGACTCGGTCGACCAGTTGGCCATCGCGTAGGGGCCGGTGCCGACGAGGTCGTCGCCCTTGACGGGGTCGGTGGCCGGGTCCTCGAACTTCTCCCAGATGTGCTTGGGGACGATCGGCACATGGAGCACGCGCGCCTGGTTGACGTACTTGGAGTCGCCGAAGCTCAGCACGACCTTGTCGCCGTCGATCTGGGCGCCCTCGAACTTGAGACCGGCGGTGTCGAGCGCGGGGATCGAGGCGGTCTCGAAGGAGAACACGATGTCGTCGGCGGTGAACGGCTCGCCGTCGCTCCAGGTGACGCCCTCGCGCGGGACGACCGTGAGCTGCGTGTAGTCGTCGTTCCACTCGAGACTCTCGGCGAGCCACGGCGTGGTGCCGCGGTCGCCGGTCTGGTTCACGAGGGCCAGGGTCTCGAACACGACCTTCGCGTAGCCGTACTTCGAGGCGGCGGAGTCGCCGACGAACGGGTTGTTCGACTCGGTGGTGATCGCACCGTCGGGCTTCGCGATGGTGAGGGATGCGGATCCGGCGCCGTCGCCGGATCCACCGCCGGCCGAGCAGCCGGCGAGGGCCGACACACCGAGCGCGGTGATCGCGGTCGCGGCGATCAGAGACTTTCTGAGCTTCATTGCTTCTCCTAGGCACGGGTCTTTGTGCTGTGTCGCCGGCGAACGGGGGTCCGCCGGCCGTCGTGATTTGCTTACTGTCGAGAAAGTAAGCTTCCGTGAGGTTACCGAGTAGTAAGTTTGACCGCAAGCACAGTCCGACGATGGAGAGGAGGCCGCGGTGGCAGACAGCGACCAGACAGTGCGCGTGCGCCCGGCGACGCTCGAGAAACGCGAGCAGATCCTCAAGGCCGCGATCGAGATCTTCGGCAACAAGGGCTCGACCAACGGGACCCTGGCGGACGTCGCCGAGCAGGTCGGCATCACGCACGCCGGCGTGCTCCACCACTTCGGCTCGAAGCAGAAGCTCCTGCTCGAGGTGCTCGCTTACCGAGACAGGGACGATGTCGCCGGCCTCGCCCAGAAGCACATCCCCGGGGGACCGGAACTGTTCCTGCACCTCGTGCGCACCGCCTTCACGAACGAGAAGCGGCCGGGCATCGTGCAGGCCTACACGGTGCTCTCGGCGGAGTCGGTCACCGACGAGCATCCCTCGCGCCCGTTCTTCGAGGAGAGGTACACGACACTGCGCCGCGAGGTCACGGCCGCGTTCCACGAGCTGTGCGCCCAGGAGGGCGTGCGCGACCCCGACTCGATCTCCGCGGCCTCCGCCGCGATCCTCGCCGTGATGGACGGGCTGCAGCTGCAGTGGCTCCTGCACCCCGGGGCGATCGAACTGGGCGCGACCAGCGAGTTCGCGATCCGGGCGATCGTGAACGCCGTGCTGCACCCCGGCCATGAGCTCACGACCTACACATCCCCCGCCTGATCCGCCGCCACCCGCGGCGCCGAGACCCATGCGCCGCGCCGAGACCCATCGAGCCAGACGCTTGTAACAGTGGGTCTGGGCGGCGACCATGGGTCTCGGCAACGCGGGGCTGCCCGGCTAGGCTCGGGCCATGACGATCGACCTCGAAGCGCTCTACATCGACCTGCACCAGCACCCCGAGCTCTCGTTCCAGGAGACGCGCACCGCCGGCATCGCCGCCCAGCACCTGCGCGACCTCGGCCTCGAGGTCGAAGAGGGGGTCGGCGTCACCGGCGTCGTCGGCGTGCTCCGCAACGGCGAAGGTCCGGTGGTGTGGGTGCGCGCCGACATGGACGCGCTCCCCGTCGAGGAGCAGACCGGCCTGTCGTACGCCAGCACCGCGAAGGGCGTCGACCCCGCGGGGACGACCGTTCCCGTGATGCACGCCTGCGGCCACGACATGCACGTCACCGCCATGATCGGCGCGGTCGAGAAGCTCGTCGCCGAGCGGTCCGACTGGTCGGGAACCCTCGTCGTGCTGATCCAGCCCGCCGAGGAGTACGGCGCCGGGGCGCGCGCGATGCTCGACGACGGGATCCTCGACCGCTACCCGAAGCCCGATGTCGTGCTCGGCCAGCACGTCACGCCGCTCCCCGCGGGCGTGATCGGCGTGCGCAGCGGTACGCAGATGGCCGCCTCCGACGGACTCACCGTCACCCTGCACGGCCGCGGCGGCCACGGCTCGCGCCCGCACGCGACGATCGATCCCGTCGTGATGGCGGCGGCCACCGTGATGCGCCTGCAGACCATCGCGTCGCGGGAGATCGATCCGCAGGGGGTCGCTGTCGTGACCGTGGGATCGATCCACGCGGGCCTCAAGAACAACATCATCCCGGCCGAGGCGAAGCTCGAGCTCAGCCTGCGCTACCCGGACGAGGGGACGCGCGACAAGGTGCTCGCGAGCGTCGAGCGCATCGTGCGGGCCGAGGCCACAGCCTCCGGGGCCGAGCGCGAGCCCGAGATCCGCACCGACCACACGCTGCCGGCCACCATCAACGACGAAGAAGCCACCGCGCGCGTCTCCGCAGCCCTGCAGCGCGCCCTGGGCGAGGCAGCCGTGATCGATCCCGGGATGTTCACCGGCAGCGAGGACGTGTCATGGTTCGCCCGCGATGCCGGAGCACCCCTCGTGTTCTGGTTCTGGGGCGGTATCGACCCCGCCCGGTTCGCCGAGGCCGTCGCTGCGGGACGCCTGGGTGAGGACATCCCGACGAATCACTCGCCGTTCTTCGCACCGGAGATCCACCCGACGATCGAGGTCGGCGTCACCGCTCTGTCGGCCGCGGCCCGGGAGTTCCTCGCCTGAGGATCGGAACGATCTGGTTCACGCGACTGCTCGCCGCTCCCGCACGAAGACGTGCAGGCCGAGTGCGTTTCGCTTGCTCCGCTGCTCGACAAGGAGATGACGTCGCAGGAGGTTTGTCACACCGACGGGAATCGGGTCCATCGCGTTGGTCCGCTTGACGTCTTGCGAGCCGAAGCCGGCCAACAGCGTCATGGACCCGTCGTCCGTGTCCCTCACCTCGATCCGCGCGTAGTCGGTGTCGAGGCGGATCAGTACTCGAGAGATCGACTCCCAGGGGAACGATCGCTCCGACCCGGCTCCGACGATTCGTAGCCCCTCGTCATCCCACTCGATGACGTAGCGCTTCCTCCGCCAGGCGAAGATCCACAGCAGGGCGAGCACGATGACGATCCCCAGGCCGCCGGCGACCAGGACGACACCGGATCGGCCGAACATGACGTCGGTCTCCAGCGAGACGGCGATCAACGCCGCCGCGGCACCGCCTCCTCCCACGATGATGCAGCCGACGATGATCGCGACGAGCTGGATCATGGAGACTCGTGTCGCCCGGATCGTCAACCGGTACCCGTCGGTCCCCGGCCGGATCGTCTCCCACATCCGTTCACCCCTACATATCGAGAGAGCGTCTTCAGCTCGCTCTTCTTCGCTCAGCCGCCGATCGCGTTCATGCCGCGCGCGGGCTGCAGGAACGAGGGGTCGTCGATCGCGTGCCCCGGCAGCTTGCCATGCACGCACGAACGCAGCAGTGCGGCGATCTCGTCCGCGCGTTGCCCCGGCGCGGAGGCCGACTCTCCGCGCAGCAGCCCGGTCAGGTCGTACTCGGCGAGCGAGAACAGGCAGTTGCGCAGTTGCCCGTCGGCGGTCAGCCGCAGACGATCGCAGGCGCCGCAGAATGGGGCGGTGACCGAGGCGATCACGCCGACCTCGTGCGGCCCGCCGTCGATCCGCCACTTCTCGGCGGGAGCGCCACCGCGGCCCTCGACCGGCTCGAGGTGCCAGCGTTCTCCCAGCGAGGCGAGGATCTCCTCGCGCGTGACCATCGAGGCGCGGTCCCAGGTGTGCCCGGCGTCCAGCGGCATCTGCTCGATGAATCGGAGCTGAGCGCCCACGCCCATCGCGAACTCCACGAGATCGACCAGCTCGTCGTCGTTCACGCCGCGCATGGCGACCGCGTTCAGCTTGAGGGGACGGAGGGACGAGGCCGCAGCCGCCTCGATACCCGCGAACACGTCGTCGAGGCGGTCGCGGCGGGTGAGGTCGGCGAAGCGCTGGCGGTCGACCGTGTCGATGCTGATGTTGAGGCGTGTGAGCCCGGCATCGATCAGGGCCGGGAGCTTCTGGGCGAGGCTGATGCCGTTGGTGGTCATCGCCACCTCGACAGGACCCTCCTCCCCCTCGATGCGCGCGATGCGCCGCACGACGTCGACGATGTCGGTGCGCAGCAGCGGTTCGCCGCCGGTGAGACGGAAGGTGCGGATGCCGAGAGCTGCGGCGACCTCCGCCACCTCGACGATCTCGTCGGTGGAGAGGATGCTCGTGCGGGCGAGCCACTCGTTGCCCTGCTCAGGCATGCAGTACGTGCAGCGCAGCGAACAGCGGTCGGTGAGGGAGATGCGCAGATCGCGATGCACACGGCCATGCGTGTCGACGAGACCTCCCGTGAGGCCGGCGGCATGAGATGCGGGCTCGGTGCGCGGCGCGCGCATGCCGATGACCACCGGCACGGCCGTCACGGTACTCCCCCGCTCCCCGTCATGTTCCGAGACTAACCCCCGGAGCAGCGCGCGGGGGCGGCTCGGCGGCGACGACCGGCACATTGTCAGTGTTCCGCCCACGACCGCCCGGGGCGACGACTCAGCGCAGGGGAACGAACCGCACATGCTCGGGCTCGATCCGCAGCTGGACGGTCTCGCCAACGAGCAGTCCGGCGGCATCGGCGACAGAGAGGTCGACGACGCACGACCCGGTCTGCAGCCGGACGCCGGTGACCGTGGGTTCGAGCCGGTCGACCTCGGCGATCCATCCACCGCCGTCCGAGCCGTCGACCAACCGCACGTGCTCGGGGCGGAACACGGCGATCAGCGGCGTTCCATCGTCCTCGGCGAGCGCGCGCGAAGCGGGATCCGCACTGGTCAGCCGCACCTCGCCACCCCGCCACGTGCCCCCACTCGCGACGCCGACCAGGCGATTGACGCCGGCGATCGAGGCGACGAAGGCCGACGCGGGTGCCGACAGCACGTCGCGGACCGGCCCCCTCTGCGTGACCCGCCCCGACTCGACGACCAGGAGGCGTTCGGCCAACGCGACCGCATCAGCGGCATCGTGGGTGACCGCGATCGTGGTGACCCCGGCGAGCTGGTCGCGCAGCATCTGTCGGATCTCGCTCGCCGTCACCGGGTCGAGCGCCACCAGCGGTTCGTCGAGCAGCACCGCGCGCGGAGAGGCGGCGAGCGCCCTGGCGACGGCCACGCGCTGCCCTTCACCACCCGAGAGCTCACGCGGCATCCGGTCCCCGGATCCGGCGAGCCCGACGCGTGCGAGCCACTCATCGGCAGAGTCTCGCGCGGCACGGGCGTCCGTGCCTGCCGCCCGAGGGCCGAAGGCGACGTTCTCGCGAACGGACAGGTGCGGGAACAGACGCGCATCCTGGCCGAGCAGCACCACGCCGCGGTTCATCGGCGGCGTCCGCACCCGTGGTGGGGCGACGCGGTCGACGACCCGGCCGGCGACCTCGATCTCTCCCGCGCTCAGCGGCTCGAGGCCCGCGAGCGCCTGCAGCAGGGTCGATTTGCCCGCGCCGCTGGGCCCCATGATGGCCATGGTCTCCCCCACCCCCACCTGCAGAGCGACGTCGACGGCGAAGTGCTCGCGATCGACCACGATGTGTGCGCGCAGTCCCGGCGCCTCGGCCCGGGTCTCCCTTCCCGTCATCGTGCGGCCCCCGGTCGCCAGCCGCGCACGAGAAGCAGCACGACGATGGCGGTCGCGAGCAGCAACAGGGCGAGCGCGACCGCCGTGCCCTGCGAGACTCCCGCACCGTTGAACGCGGTGTAGATCGCGAGCGGCATCGTCTGGGTGACTCCCGGTCGATTGCCTGCGAACAGCGCCGTCGCACCGAATTCCCCGATCGCCCGCGCGAAGCACAGCACGACGCCTGCCACGATCCCCGGTGCCACGAGAGGCAGGGTGATGCGGCGCAGGATCGTCCATCGTCCGGCTCCGAGGGCCGCGGCCGTGCGCTCGTGGTCCACGCCCGACGTACGCACGGCACCCTCGACGGCCAGGACCAGGAAGGGCAGCGCGACGAAGGTCTGCGCCAGCACCACGGCGGACGTGCTGAAGGAGAGGCCGAGCCCGCCGAACCACCCCGCACGTCCGAACAGATACAGCAGCGCGACGCCGCCCACCATCGGCGGCAGCACCAGCGGCACCGTGACGACGGCGCGGAGCACGGCGGCGAGCCGGGGGCCGGAACGGGCGATGTACAGCGCGAGCGGAACGCCGACGACGATGCAGAGCAGCGTGGCGACGAGGCCGGTTCCGAGCGAGAGGAGGAGAGCAGAGAGCGCTGCCTGCGACGTCACATCGGCCAGGAACGTCGACCACTGCACACGCGCGACGAGAGCGATCAACGGCAGGATCAGGAAGGCCAGACCGATCGCAGCGGGGATGGCGAGCGCCCGCGGAGCGTACCCTCGACCCCCTGCTGCACTCATGGGGCTCCGAAGCCGAAGTCCGCCAGGATCTTCTGTCCGGCGTCCGACAGCACGAACGCCACGAACGCATCAGCCGCCTCGGCGTTCGGCGCGTCCGAGAGCGCGGCGATCGGGTAATGGTTGACGACTTCGTCCGCACCATCGGGCACGACTGCCTCGACATCGGAACGCCCGATCACGTCAGTGGCGTACACGAGTCCGGCATCGGCCTCGGACGCGGCGACCTTCGTGAGCACCGCCGTCACGTTCTGCTCGAGGCTGGACGCATCGACCGTCACATCCGCGGCGGCGAGCAGCTTCGCGGAAGCGGCACCGCACGGCACCTCCGGTGCACACAGCACCGTGGTCACGTCGGCCAGATCGGCGAGCGTCTCGACGCCGCCCGGGTTCCCGGAAGGCACCGCGATGACGAGGGTGTTGGAAGCGAACAGCGTCGGATCCGCGGTGACGTCGGCGGCCTTGCCCATGTTCGCCTCGTCGGCCGAGGCGAACACATCGGCCGGTGCGCCTTCGAGGATCTGCGTGACCAGCGTGGATGAGCCGTCGTACACCGGGCTGAACCGCACCTCCGGATTCTCGGCGACGAACGCCTCGCCGATGGCATCGAAGGCGCCGCTGAGCGATGCGGCGGCGTAGACCGTGAGGTCTCCACTCAGGCTGCTCTGCTCGGTGGTGGCCGATGGCGACGGCGTGCTCCCTGCCGTGCTCGCACAGCCGCCCAGGGCGAGGACGGCGGCGGCGAGGACGAGGACGGTGGAGCGGCGGAGCGTGCGGTTCATGTCAGTCTTTCGGGACCTCGACGACGACCTGCGTCGCCTTGACGGATGCGGTGGCGAGTGAGCCCACCTCGAGCTGCAGATCGCGGGCCGCCTCGGCGGACATGAGCGAAACGACGCGATGCGGCCCTGACTGGATGTCGACCTGCGCCATCAGCCCGTCGATCTGCACGCGCGTCACGATGCCGAGGAAGCGATTGCGGGCGCTGGAGAGCACGCTCCCGGCATCCTTCTCCTCCGCGGCGAGCGCCTCGGCCCGTGCCGCGAGCGCGTCACCGGGGATCTCCGCCGGCGCCGCATCGGTGACCGGCAGCAATCCCTGCTCGATCCAGCGACGGACGGTGTCGTCGCTGACGCCGAGCAGTTGCGCGGCCCGGGCGATCCGATAGGTCTGCATGACAGGAATCTACCGCACGAGCGGAGAGATCAGGTCGATAGTTCCGATTCTGCGACACTCCGTCGTGTCCCCCGAATGGCCGATACCGCGCGGGCGGGTTCTCCGCCATGATGGCTCTCGATGACGGCGCCGAATCAACCACAGGACGGGCTGTCCGACTTCGCGGAGCTGATGGCCCGCGAACAGGAGTTCTCCACCCCTGACCGGATCCCCCCGGAGGTACGCAGACGGCGACGGCGCCGCGGCCTCGTCGCCACCGCCATCGTCGTCGTGCTGCTGCTTGCCGCGGCGGGCGGCTACGTCGGGTGGGCACTCACCGCTCCCGTGAGTCCGCCGGCGGTGTCGACGCAGATGCCGCAGGTCCCGGCAGCCGCTCCGGCATCGATCACCACGCCCCCGGCGGATGCCTCGGCGCTCAGCGTGGCGGGCGCTGACGTCTATCTCGGCGAAACGGCGAACGGCGTCTGGTCGTCGAGCGGCACGGGCGAGCCCCTGCCCATCGCGAGCATCACCAAGCTCATCACCGCCCTGGTCATCCTCGATGCCTCCCCGCTCGCCTCCGCCGACGACCCGGGTCCCACCATCACTTTCAGCAAGGCCGATCACGACCTCTACGACCGTTACTACGTCCTCGGGGCGACGATCGCACCCATGCCCACCGGCACCTCGATGTCGCTGCGCGATGCCCTGGCCGCCATGCTCATCCCCTCCGCCAGCAACTACGCCGATGCACTATCCTCCCGGATCTTCGGGTCGCAGAACGCGTTCCTCGGCGCCACGCGAAACTGGCTCGCCGCCCACGGACTGACCGGCACGACGATCACCGAGCCCACGGGCATCAGTCCCCGCAACACCAGCACACCCACCGATCTCCTCGCGATCGGCAAACTCGCCGCGGCGAACCCCGTCATCGCCCAGATCGTGGCGACTCCGTCGATCACGCTTCCCGGCGCCGGCCTGCTCCACAACACCAACGGCCTCCTCGGGACGACAGGGATCACGGGATTGAAGACGGGCACGTTGGGCGAGGGCACCTACAGCCTGCTGTACACCGCGAGTCTCGCCGTCGGCACGGCCGAGCCGCTCGCAGTGACCGGGGTCGTACTCGGGGGAGCGTCGCGCGAGTCGGTCAACGCCGGTGTGCTCGCGGTGCTCGACAGCATCCGCGCCGGGTTCCACCAGATGCCGGTCGCGTCGGCAGGGCAGGAGGTGGGCACGATCACGACACCCTGGGGAGACAGTGCCCAGCTGCTCATCGACGAGGACGCGACGATCTTCACCTGGTCGAACACACCGGTCGTCGTGACGATGGACATCAAGACCCCGCCGACCTATCGCGACGGCACGGAGGTGGGAACCGTCACCTGGACCGCCGGCCCGAACACCGTCACCGCTGCAGTCACGATCTCGGGCACCATCGACCAGCCGACGGAGTGGTGGCGGCTGACGCATCCCTCCGAGCTCGGTGCGATGACGGAGACCGAGGGCTGAAGACACAGTCGGCGGAGCGGGCATACGCTGAACCCATGCAGCCTCTCGTCCCCCCTGCCGCCGCGCTGGCGCCGGAAGAACTCGTCCGCACTGCGCGGCATGCGGTCCTCACCGGCATCGGCGAGGAAGGCCAGCGCCGCCTGAGCGCGGCTCGTGTCACCGTCGTCGGCGCGGGCGGGCTCGGCTCCCCCGTGCTGCTCGCCCTCGCCGCCGCGGGGGTCGGCACGCTCACCGTGATCGACGACGACGTGGTGGAGCTCACCAACCTGCAGCGTCAGCTCGCCCATCGGGTGGAGGACATCGGTGTCGCGAAGACCGCATCCGCCGCGCGCGCGATCGCGTCTCTCGCCCCGCAGACCGTCGTGCACCCGGTGTTCGAACGCCTCGACAGCGCCAACGCCGAGCGGCTCCTCGCGGGCGCCGATCTCGTGGTCGACACGAGCGACTCGTTCGCGACCCGCCGGGATGTGGCCGCTGCGGCCGAGGAGCTCGGACTCCCGCTCGTGTGGGGTGCCGTGCAGGAGTGGCACGCGCAGGTCACTGTCTTCTGGTCGACCCCGCCGGAGGGAGAGTCGGTGGTGCTCGCGGACCTCTTCCCGGTGGGCACCGAGGGCGAGCCACCCAGCTGTGCCCAGGTCGGGGTGCTCGGGGCGCTGTGCGTGCAGGTGGGCGGGATGTTGGCCGGCGAGGTGATCAAGCTCGTCACCGGCGCCGGTGAACCGCTGCTCGGGCGGCTCGCGATGATCGATGCGCTGACCTCCCGGCAGCACGAGATCTCGATCCGCCCGGCATCCACAGCATCGGGGGTGTCGGCATGAGCGGCCGCCGCACGGTCGAGGAGCAGCTCTCCCGCGTGCTCGACGCGGTTCGCGTCGTCGAGCAGGTCACGCTCCCGGTGGCGGATGCCGCAGGACGCACACTCGCCGCACCCGCCGCGGCCGCCCACGACATCCCCCTGTTCGACAACTCCGCGATGGACGGGTTCGCGGTGCGCGGTGCGGACGTCGCGTCGGCCTCCGAGCAGAACCCGGTGACGCTGCGTGTGGTCGCCGACCTCCCTGCCGGCGTCGCCCTCGACCCGGCGCTCGGCCCTGGCGAAGCCGCCCGCATCATGACCGGTTCTCCCACGCCCACCGATGCCGACGTGATCGTGCCTTTCGAGGACACGGCCGGTGGCCTCGCCGACTCCCTCGGAGAGGTGACGGTGCTGCGCGCCCCCGCCAGGCCCGGCGTGTTCGTACGCCGGCGCGGCGCCGACCTGCACGCAGGCGATGAGGTCGTGCACGCGGGTGAACGCCTCGGGCCCTTCCAGCTCGCCGCAGCGGTCGCCGCGGGCGTCGAGGCGGTCTCGGTCACCCGTGCGCCTCGCGTGGTCGTGGTGTCGACCGGAAGCGAACTGCTCGGACCGGGAGACGCACCGGTGCGCGGGCGCATCCCCGACTCGAACGGCCCCCTGCTCCAGCAGCTGGTCGCCGACGCCGACGCCGAGGTCGTTCTGGTCGCGCGCGTTCCCGACGAGCCCGAGGCCGTCGGAGCCGTCACCGCCGAAGCCATGACCCTCGGCGCGGACGTGATCGTCTTCACCGGCGGCGTGAGCGCAGGCGCCTACGAGCCCGTGCGCGGGGCCTTCGACGGCGGCGGACAGGTCGAGTTCAGCGCGGTCGCGATGCAGCCGGGCAAGCCTCAGGCCTTCGGGGTGATCGAGGGTGGGTGCCTGGTGTTCGGCCTGCCGGGCAACCCCGTCAGCGTCGCCGTGTCGTTCGAGGTGTTCGTGCGACCCGCGCTGCTCGCGATGCAGGGACGGAGCGAGATCCACCGCCCGCATGCGCCGTTCACCGCGGATGCCTCGTGGACGCCTCCCCCTGGCCGCCGCCAGTATCTTCCCGCCGTCGTCGACCTCGCCGCGCGCACCGTGCGTCCGGCGACCGCGGGCGGATCGGGATCCCACCTCGCCGGAGGCCTCGCTCGCGCGCACGCGTTCGCGATCGTGCCGGCCGAGGTCGAGACGGTCGCCGTCGGCGACGTGATCGATGTCATGCTGGTCGGATGAGTTTCCCTCACCTCGACGCGGCCGGCCGCGCGCACATGGTCGACGTGACCGCGAAGCAGCCGACCGTCCGCACCGCCACCGCCCGCGGCTTCGTGCGCTGCAGCACCGATGTGATCGCCGCCCTGCGCGACGGGACGATGCCGAAGGGCGACGTGCTCGCCGTGGCACGCATCGCGGGTATCCAGGCGGCCAAGTCCACCCCTGCGCTGCTGCCGCTGGCACACGTGATCGGGGTGCACCGGGCGAGCGTCGACCTCGAGATCGTCGACGACGGCGTGCGCATCGAGGCCACGGTGGGCACCGCCGATCGCACCGGTGTGGAGATGGAGGCGCTCACCGCCGTGTCGGTCACCGCTCTGGCGGTCGTCGACATGATCAAGGGCATGGACCGCGCCGTGGTGATCGAGGACGTGCGCATCGTGGCGAAGTCGGGTGGGCGCTCCGGCGACTGGGTGCGTCCCGGCGAAGCATCTCCCGGAGAGACCCACGCCGATGGAGACGCCCGATGACTCGGGTGCGCTACTTCGCCGCGGCCGCGGAGGCTGCCGGTGTCGACTCCGAGGAGCGCGCCGAGACGACACTCGTCGCGCTGCGCACCGCCGTGGTCGCCGAGCATCCGGCGCTGGCCGACATCCTTCCGCGCTGCGCCGTCATGGTCGATGGAGTGCGCAGCGACGACGACCTCGCCCTCGACGACGCCGAGCTCATCGACGTTCTCCCGCCCTTCGCTGGCGGCTGACCGCACGCGACCTGCCGCGTCTGCTGGTCACATGCATGACCGGGGGACACCTGCATGATCGCTGGGCGGCGTTTCCTCCGGCAGACGTCAAAAGCTCATGCAAGTGACGCGACGGAGTCAGCCGCCGATGCCCTTCCACGACGAGGTCCCGTCGACCTCGAGCTGACGCTTCCACACGGGGAGGTCGCTCTTGATCGCCTCGATGACCGCTCGGCACACCTCGAACGCCTCGGCGCGGTGTTCGGAGGCGACCGCGATCACGACAGCCGCATCGCCCACATCGAGCCGCCCGATGCGATGACTCACCGCCACCACGGCAGGGGCTTCGGATCCGGCCCCCGCTTCGGCGGCGATGCTTCGCAGCGCGGCTTCGGCATCGGGATGGGCGCTGTACTCCAGCCCGACGACCGGCGTCTCGGCATCCGGGTCGTTGTCGCGCACCCGGCCGACGAAGGTGGTCACCGCGCCGAGTCGAGGGTCTTCGACCGCGGCGAGGTGCGCGTCGAGGTCGAGGCGCTCCTCCGTCACCGCAGCGATTCGTACGTCGTTCATGAGTGGTCTCCGCCCTCCACCTGGTCCAGGATGTGCCCGGCGACGCCGAGCACCACGGGTACGCCGGAGGCCACGGCTCGCGTGGATCCGGGCAGGTTCACCACGAGCATCCCCGCGGGATCGACGATGCCGGCGAGACCGCGCGACAAGATCGAGAGCGGGGTGTCGGCGAGTCCGCTGCGACGCAGCTCCTCCGCGATCCCCGGGATCTCCCTGGTGATCACGCGCCGGGTGCCCTCCGGCGTCAGGTCGCGCGGCCCGACACCGGTACCGCCGGTGGTCACGACCAGGCGGATGCCACGGGCGACGGCTCTGCGCAGGGCGTCCGCCACCGAATCGATCCCGTCCGCCACGATCTCGGCGTCGGGGCAGTGCCATCCCGCGTCCCGCAGCAGCCCCACCGCGATCGGGCCTCCCCGATCCTCACGCTCTCCCGAGAAGGATCGGTCGGAGACCGTGATCACGAGTGCGGGGAGCGGGCCCATGGCTCCCACCCTAGGCCCGCGAGGTCGGCTGTGCACCGGTCTCAGTTGACCCGGATGAGCGAACGCTGCCACCCCGACGAGCCGTTCGGAGCAATGGGGGCCCGTTCCTCGATCTGCAGATCGCCGTTCTTGTTGACCGCGCGCACGGCGACGTAGTGCGTGCCGGGGGTGGCATCCCACTCCATGAACCACTGCACCCACGTGTCGTCGTTGATCGGAGCCGACAGCGTCGCCGGCATCCAGTCACCGTTGTCGATACTGACCTCGACGCGTTCGATCCCGACCGACTGGGCCCAGGCGACACCGGCGATCGGGATCTTCCCCGCCGCGACCGCCTCCCCGATCTTCGGAGTGTCGACGCGCGAGGCGAACTTGATCGGGGCCTCTGCGCTGTACCCGCGGGGCGTCCAATACGCCTCGTCCTTGTCGAAGGTCGTGACCTTCAGCTCGGTGAGCCACTTGGTCGCCGACACGTAGCCGTAGAGCCCTGGCACCACCATCCGCACCGGGAAGCCGTGCTCGAGGGGCAGCGGCTCTCCGTTCATGCCGACCGCCAGGATCGCATCGAGGTTGTCGTCGGTGAGCGCCGAGAGCGGCGTGCTCGCGGTATAGCCGTCGACGCTGCGCGAGAGCACCATGTCGGCCCCTGATTTCACGCCCGCCTTCTTCAACACGTCGCGCAACGGCACTCCGAGCCACTTCGCGTTGCCGACGAGCTCGCCGCCGACCTCGTTCGACACGCAGGTGAGCGTGATCGCGTACTCGTCGAGGCCCATGTCGAGGAGATCCTGGAAGCTCATCTCCACGCGCTGGTCGACCATACCGTCGATCACGAGTCGCCAGGTGTCCGGGTCGATCGAGGGGACCGTGAGCGCGGTGTCGACGCGGTAGAAGTCCTTGTTGGGGGTGAAGAGCTTGCTGAGGCCCGGAATGTCGAGCTCGGCACCCTGCGGCACCGTGACCGTGGTCTTCGGGGTGGGGAGCTTGAGCGCGCTACGGATCGCCTCGACCGACGACACGGCCATGCTCACCGTCCGTGCCGTGATCCCCACGACCAGCGCGGATGCTCCGGCGAGCGCGGCGAGGACGAAGAATCGGCGTCGGTCGATGCCGGGTCGAGCGGGCTCGACATCCGCCGGCCCGACACCGCCGTCCTCCGGCTCGGCGATTACCGCGCCGGAGTCATGGGCACCGGCGGCTTGCGCCCCGGCGGTGCTGCCGGCTTCCGCCCCGGCGGTTCGGCCGGCTTCCCCGACGGCAGTGCGGGCGTCCCTCCACCCGCGCAGACGGCGGCTGAGGAGCACGAGGATGATCGACCCGGCGACGGTTCCGAGCACCGGAGGCAGGAAGGCCAGGGGCGACACGGCCGCCCTGGTCACGATGGCGGCGGTGGAGAGCACCCCGGCGACGACGAGTGCGATCACGCCGAGCGGCGGGCGCACGAACTGCAGGATGCCGGCGATCGCCGAGGCGATGAGCACAGCGAGCCCGAGTCCAGCCAGCAGAGCGATCTTGTCGTACTCGCCGAAGGTGGCGATCGCGAACTCCTTGAAGGGCTGCGGCACGATGTCGATCACGAACCCGCCGACCGCGAGGATCGGGCTGGCGGCACGCGCGAAGAGCAGCGCGAACAGCTCGGCCGTGGCGAGGAACACCCCGCCGCCGATCACACCGGCCAGGGCCGCCCAGACGAGGAACCTCTTGCCACTGCGGCGTTGCGCCATGATCGTCTCCTGTTCCACCGTCTCCGATGTGCTCCCCGCTTGTTCGGAGCGACGGCGAGATCGGATGTGACCGATCAGGAGTCGGTGTCCGCCGGTCAGAGACGACGCACGGTGATGGCCTCGCGTCCCTGGAACTGGCGCAGGGTGCGCATGCACCTCGAGCACAGGATCTCGACGCGACGCGGGTGGCCCTCGCCGCACACGCAGTCCACGGTGACACGCCACTTGGCCTTGCGTCCGCACGGCTGGTAGCCGTCGTCGTCGCCGTGGTCGCACTCGCATCGCTGCGACCCACGATCGATGCCGGGGAGGTCGTCGACGTCGAGTCGCTCGTCGACGGCGCGATCGGCTTTGACGGACAAGGCTTCCTGCGTTCTCACCACCTGCCGATGCTCCCAGGGCCGCCCCGTGGGCGCAACAGCGTCGCGCACGGGCGCGTCCCGGTCAGACTCCGACGACGCGGGGGCTGGAGGGTGCGTCCGGGGTGGACGTCGGAGCCGGAGGCGGCGGGGGCGCGAGCTGGCGCTGCGGCACCCCGTGCGCCTCACGGTGCAGGCGCTCCATGCGGCTGTCGAGCTCCGACGCCGCTTCCGCCGCATCAGAGAGGCTGTCCACCAGGTGCGAGGGCACCTGGTTGGAGAACTTGTAATAGATCTTGTGCTCGAGGCTCGCCCAGAAGTCCATCGCTATCGTGCGGAACTGCACCTCGACCGGCACCGAGAGCGCACCTGTCGACAGGAAGACGGGCACCTCGATGATCGCGTGCAGGCTCTTGTAGCCGTTGGCCTTCGGGTGAGCGATGTAGTCCTTGACCGTGCGCACGGTGACATCGTCCTGCGCGGTGAGCAGGTCGAACAGCCGGTACACGTCGGCGACGAAGCTGCAGGTCACCCGCACGCCGGCGATGTCGGTGATGTCGGCACGGATACGGTCGAAGTCGGGCTCGTCGATGCCCTTCCTGGCAAGCTTCTCGACGATGCTGTCGGGCGACTTCAGACGGCTCTTCACGTGCTCGATGGGGTTGTACGCGTGGTCGTGCGTGAACTCGTCTCGCAGGATCGAGATCTTCGTCTCGACCTCGCGCATCCCGAACTCGTACTCGCGCAGGAACCGCTGCAGCTCGTCGCGCAGCTCGCGGGCCTGGTTGATCGTGTCCTCGGTGACGTGAACGGTCGTCATGTGCTCGACGTTACGGCTTCGTGATCGGAAACCGCTGTGGATCCCCGAAGTCCCTACGGTTCTCAAACGGGTTGACGCGGCCTCGACCACGGCCTAGAACGGAGCACATGACGACAGCAGGCGAGGACTGGACCAGGGCCTACATCGAGGCGTGGAAGTCGAACGATCCGGAACGGATCGGGGCGCTCTTCACGCATGACGCCCGATACCTCACGAGTCCCGATTCGGAGCCGCGCGTCGGGCGCGAGGCGATCGTGTCGGGGTGGATCGAAGACGGCGATGAACCGGGGTCCTGGACGTTCGAGTGGGAGGTCCTCCACGAGGTCGACGGCTTCGTGGTCGTCCAGGGGCGCACGGAATACCCGGCCGAACGCGACTACCTCAACCTCTGGATCATCCGGCTCGCACCCGACGGGCGCGCGACCGAGTTCACCGAGTGGTACATGCCACGCCCCGACGCAGAGAGTTGAGCGCGCGCACGCCGAACCACCGGTGCGTCATGCGTCGCGCGACGGGGAAGCGGAGGCGGGCGCGATCGGCGCAGAGCCCGCGGCATCCGCTCGCGCGTCGACGAGGTGCTGTCCGGAGGCGATGCCGGGAAGCCCGCGACCGTCGCGCGTCGTGAACGGCAGCACGATCGCGGCGAGGAACAGTACGGCCGCCGCGAAACCGAAGAACCCGCCGGGCAGCTGCAGCGCGCTGATTCCGCCGATGCCGCCCGCCCAGCGCAGGAGCCGCGCGAACGGTGCGGGCAGGCGCGATCCCGCGTATCGGAGCTGCACCGCGATGTCGCCGACCGAGCGCCCGCTGATCAGGATCAGCGCCAGGAACAGAGCCGAAGGGGCGATGGTGGCGGCGGCGGATGCGAGGGTGCCGTCGAGCACCGCAGCGCGATCGTCCACGACGAACTCCAGCCACACCTGCACGGTCACACCGGCCGCCATGCTCAGGAACCCGTAGGCGAGGAAGTCGCACAGCATCACGAGCAGGCGACGCCCGCGGGTGACCGGACGGGGAAGATCGGCGTCCGGGCTCGCCTTCGCACCGCGCAGCGACCGCGGGACGAGGATCGCCACGATGCAGCCGATGACCGCACCCAGGGTATTCGTCATGAGGTCGCCCACATCGAAGAAGCGATACGCGCACGGGTAGACGCCCCACACCCCGGTCAACTGCGTCGTCTCGACCAGCAGCGACAGGCCGAAACCGGCGGCGAGCGCCGTAAGCACCCCACGGCCGGCGAGCACCCGGACGAAGAACCCGAGCGGGACGAACAGCAGCACGTTGAACACCAGCTGCAGCAGTGCCGGTTGACGCAGGGGGTTGCCCGGCGCCGCGAAGGCCTTCTGCACATCCCGCACGACCGACATCGGATCGGTGATCGCCCCGACGCAGCGGATCGTGTCGGGGTCGGGCAGCGGGAGCAGGGTGTAGGTCCAGATGGCCCAGAAGTAGATCAGCGCGGCGAGCCACAGCACGGTGCGACCGAGGCCGAGACGTCCGCGGCGGCGATAGCTGATCGCCACGAAGGGCACGAACAGGAGGATGCCGAAAGCCACCCCTATCGCGATCGCGATGAATCCGAGCAGCACCTGATCTTCCACCGCGTGCCAGTGTAGCTTTGCGCGTAAGGATTCCGTGAGGACCGCGCCATCCCACCGTAGGGATTCCGTGAGGATGGCGTGAGGATGCCATCAGGAGGCGTAGTGTCGCCGGACGTGTCAGACGAAAACAGGGAGGGCGCGGAAGCACCGCCGCGCGCCAAACGCATCCTCATCGGCGAACCGCTGACGAGCCAGCAGGTCGACGACCAGCTGCTCCCGAAGCGGATGGCTCTGCCGATCTTCGCGTCCGACGCCCTCAGCTCTGTGGCTTACGCCCCGCAGGAGCTCGTGATGATCCTGCTGATCGGCGGGCTCACCTTCCTGTCGTTCACGCCGCTCGTCGCGGGCGCCGTCGTGGTGCTGCTGGTCGTGGTCGTGCTCAGCTACCGCCAGCTCATCAAGGCCTACCCGTCGGGCGGCGGTGACTACGAGGTCGCGTCGAAGAACCTCGGCGAGATCCCCGGCGTGATCGTTGCTGCGGCCCTCCTGGTCGACTACGTGCTGACCGTGGCCGTGTCGGTCGCCTCCGGTGTCGACAACATCATCTCGGCGGTGCCCGGTCTCGACCCGTTCCGCGTGGAACTCGCCGTCGGCTTCGTGATCCTCATCATCGTGGTGAACCTGCGTGGCGTGCGCGAGGCGTCTCTGGTCTTCGCGATCCCGACGTACGTGTTCATCGGGTCGGTCGGCATCATGATCGTCACCGGCCTCATCCGCACCTTCCTCGGCGATGCCCCCGTGGCCTCGAGCCACGATTTCAGCGTGCAGGCGGAGAGCCTCGGCCAGGCGGCCGTGATCCTGCTGATCCTGCGCGCGTTCTCGAGCGGATGCTCGGCCCTCACCGGTGTCGAGGCCGTCTCGAACGGGGTGCCCGCCTTCCGCGCCCCGAAGATCCGCAACGCCCAGTCGACCCTCGTGCTGATGGGCAGCATCGCCGCGTGCCTGTTCGCCGGTCTGACCGCGCTCGCCCTCATCACGGGTGTGCACTACGCCGAGAACCCGTGCGACCTGGTCGGCTTCGACTGCACGAACCCGCAGCCGAGCCTCATGGCGCAGATCGCCGCCGCGACGTTCGGCGGAGGCAGCATCCCCTTCTTCATCATCCAGGCCGCCACCGCGTGCGTGCTGCTGCTCGCGGCGAACACCGCGTTCAACGGCTTCCCGCTGCTGGGGGCCGTGCTCGCGCGTGACGGCTACGCGCCCAAGTCGCTCAACACCCGCGGCGACCGCCTGGTGTTCTCGAACGGCATGATCCTGCTCGGCATCGGCGCCATCGTGGTGCTCCTGGTGTTCCAGGCGAAGCTGACCACGCTGATCCAGCTGTACATCATCGGGGTGTTCGTGTCGTTCTCGCTCGGCCAGATCGGCATGGTGCGGCACTGGCGACGCGTGCTGCGCGGGCCGACGGAGGACAAGGCCGGCCCGGGGATCGACGGCGCATCGGCCGCGGACCGCCGCTCGGCGAAGGTCGGGCTCATCATCAACTCCACCGGTGCCGTGATGACCGTGCTGGTGCTCGTCATCGTGACGATCACCAAGTTCACGCACGGCGCGTATCTGGTGTTCTTCGCGATCCCGATCCTCGCCTTCCTGATGCTGGGCGTGAAGCGGTACTACCGCGATGTCGAACACGAGATCGCGATCGACGACACCACGAAGTTCGGCGCGACCGGCGACCTGGCGATCGTGCTCGTCAACCGTCTGCAGAAGCCCGTCGTGAAGGCCATCGACTACGCGATCGCGGCGAAGCACGGCAAGACCCTCGCGGTGCACGTGGCCGTGGCCTCCGACGACGCGGCGCAACTGCAGAAGGACTGGGCCGACCATCTGGTGCCGATCCCGCTCGTGATCGTCGAGTCGCCGTATCGCTCGTTCGCGCAGCCGGTGACGCAGTTCATCAAGCAGTACCGCGAGAAGCACGGCTCGTCCGTCGTGACCGTGTACCTGCCGCAGTACATCGTGGGCCACTGGTGGGAGTCGTTCCTGCACAACCGTCGCGCCCGCCGGCTCGCCAACCAGCTCATGCTCGTGCACGGGGTGTCGATCACGCTGGTCCCGTGGCTGCTCGACTCGTCGGAGCTCATCTACGGTCGCCGCTCCCGTCCGCTGCCCGGTCAGGAGCGCGGCGGTCGCCCGGTGGTCGTCAGCGGTCGGCGTGCACATCGTCCCGCTGGTCCGCCCCAGGACGGCGTGCCCGAAGCGTGAACTCTTCGGGGCGGATCGCGCAATACAGAGTATGAGCACTCTCGACGACGCGATCTTCCGCCTGGCCCTCGACCCTGCCGCGGTCTCGCTACCGAAGACGACCTCGGTGGATCTCACCTGGCTCTGGGCCGACCTCGGCGCGAAGCCCGAACAGCGCTGAACGCCCTCAGGCTCCGTCGAGCACGGCACCCAGGATGACGGCGGCCTCGGAGAAGCGGGCAGGGTCGGCGTTGGCGTAGTTGAGTCGCACGTAGGAACCGGACGGTTCGGCCGGGAACCACTCCGACCCCGGCGCGATGATGAGCCCGCGCACCTCGCACTCGCGCACGACCTGCACGACGTCCGTCCCGTCGGGCAGCCGTACCCACAGGTTGAGGCCGCCCGCCGGAACGCCCTCGACGTGCGCGGAGGGTGCGTGCGTCGCCAGGCTCGCGAGCAGCAGGTCGCGGCGCGCGCGCAGGTGCTCCCGGAATCCGCGGAGGTGCGTGCGCCACGCGGGCTGGGTGACCACGTCGAGCGCGGCGGCCTGCAGCAACCCGCTCACGTACATGGACTCGGCCGCCCGATCGGCGAGGATGCGATCCCGTGCCGGGCCGCGCGCGATCACGGCGGCGACGCGCAGGGCGGGCGAGGCGCTCTTGGTGAGCGAGCGCAGGTAGACCACGTGGCCGTCGTCGTCGGACGCGACGATCGGACGCGGGTCGGCATCGATCCCCAGGTCGTGCGCCCAGTCGTCTTCGATCAGGAAGGCTCCGTGGCGGCGGACCGTCTCGAGCACGGCCTCCCGCGTGGCAAGCGGCCACTGCGCCCCGGTCGGATTCGCGAACGTCGGCTGCGCGTAGAACGCCCGAGCCCCGGTCTGCGCGAACGCCCGCTCGATGTCGTCGGGATCGGGGCCGTGCGCGCCGGAGGGGATCGGCACCAGCGTCACACCGGCCTGCGCCGCGGCGAGCAGCGCGCCCCAGTACGTCGGCGACTCGATCAGCAGCGGTTGCCCGACGCCCACGACCGCGCGGAAGATCGAGCTGAGCCCGCTCTGGCTTCCCGAGATGATGAGCGCGTCCCGCGCGGAGGCCGGGGTGATGCCGACGGGAGCGGCGGATGCGAGCTCGCCGGCGAACCAGGCCTGCAGCTCCGGAAGACCCGCAGCGGGGGAACGGGTCAGTGCCGCGTCCGAGCGAGCCGCGCGCACGAGCGCCTGCCGCACGAGCCGCTCCGGCAACAGGTCGACCGCGGGATAGCCCGAGTGCATACCGATCGCGTCGGGGGCGACAGTGCGCTGCGTCGACGACAGGCCGATGAGGCCCGTGGGCGCCGTGCCGAGGGCAGCCGTCTGCCAGCCGTAGTCGACCGAGCGGGCACGCGGCACGGCACGAACGAACGTCCCCGCTCCGGGTCGCGACTCGACCAGGCCGAGTCGGACGAGCTGCTGCATCGCCTTCTGCACCGTCACCGGGCTCGCCCCGTACTCGGCCATGAGGGCCCGGTTCGATGGCACCCGTGCACCGGGCGACGCCGAGGCGATCCACGCGCGCACCCCGGCGACGATGCGGTCACTGCTATCCTGACTCATGAAAGTAGACAGTAGCGTTATCGCCTCGCGATCGACAGTGCTATCGACGCGCGCCGGCCTGTGGTGGGGGCTCCTGGGCGTTCTCGCCTTCTCCTTCACCCTCCCGTTCACGCGCATCGCGATCGGCGGGCTCACGCCGCTCTTCATCGGATCCGGCCGCGCGGTCATCGCCGCCCTCCTCGCCGGGATCGCCCTGGCCGCGACCCGCCAGCGGACACCGACCGGACGGCAATGGGCACGCCTCGCGATCGTCGCCGGCGGAGTGGTGGCCGGGTTCCCCCTGCTCACCTCCTTCGCGATGACCACGACCCCCGCCAGCCACGGCGCCGTCGTGATCGGCCTGCTTCCCGCCGCGACCGCGGTCGCCGTGGTGCTCCGCACCGGGGAACGCCCCGCCCGATCCTTCTGGGTGTTCGCGCTCCTCGGCGCCGTCGCCGCGGTCGCCTTCGCCGCACTGCAGAACGGCGGGCTCGGCTCCCTCACCGGAGCAGACCTGCTGCTGTTCGGTGCCGTCGTCGCCGCGGCGATCGGATACGCGGAGGGAGGACTGCTCGCCCGCGAGCTCGGCTCCTGGCAGACCATCTCCTGGGCGTTGATCGTCGCTGCTCCGCTGATGGCCGTGCTGACCGTGGTGGCAGCGGTCCAGCAGCCTCCTGCAGCGACCCCCGTGCAGTGGCTGGCGTTCACGTACCTCGCTGCGGTGAGCATGTTCCTCGGCTTCTTCGCCTGGTATCGCGGTCTCGCGATCGGGCCGATGGCACAGGTGAGCCAGATCCAGCTCGTCCAACCCGTGATGAGCATCGCCTGGGCTGCACTCCTGCTGCACGAGCCGATCGGCTGGGCCACCGCGGTCGGCGGATTCACCGTGATCGCGTGCGCCGCGCTCGCGGTGCGCACCCGCCTGGCCAACCACCGGACAACCAGCCGCCCGACAACCACCCGCCGCACACCCACGCCCCACACGAAGGAGTCCTGATGCGTCACACACCCCGCTACCTGATGACCGACCCCGTCGAGGTGAAGCGCCTGATCCGCGGCAACCCCTGGGCGACGTTCGTCTCCCCGACGACCACGGGACTCATCGCCTCGCACTACCCCGCGCTGCTGGTCGAGGACGAGGACGACATCGTGATAGCGAGCCACTTCGGACGGCCGGATGAGCAACTCCACGAACTCGGTCGGCACGAGATACTCGTGATCATCCAGGGACCGCATGACTACGTGTCGCCGAGCCTCTACGCGCCCGGCGACCTGGTGCCGACCTGGAACCACGTCACCGCGCACCTCTACGGCATCCCCGAGATCCTCAGCGAGGAGGAGAACTACGCCATGCTCACGCGGCTGACCGACCACTTCGAGGACCACCGGGCGCACGGCCGCCACCTGTCGGAAGACGAGGAGGGCACACGACGAGCGGCGAAGGGGACGGTCGGTCTGCGGATGCGCGTCGCCCGGTTCGACGCCCGCGCCAAACTCAGCCAGAACAAGTCACCTGAGGTGCGAGAGCGCATCACCGCGCAGTTCACCGAGACCAACGCGGCCCTCGCAGCCGAGATGCGTCGGGTCGGCGAGGCTCCCCGCTGACCGGGTCGTGACACTAGTCACCCCAGCCGGTGGCACGATGTCGACCCTGAGCCTGACGCGGCAGGTGAGCGGGCTAGCCCGCGACCAGCATCAGCACGAGCACAGCGGCGAGCACGGTCGGGACGGCGGCCACCACGCCCCACAGCATGAAGCGGCTCCACCGGATCGTCACGCCCAGCGCGACGATCCGGTTGTGCCAGAGCAGCGTCGCGAGCGATGCCCACGGGGTGATGAGCGGGCCGATGTTCACGCCGATCAGCAGGGCCATCAGGGCGACGGGATCACCGGCGGCAGGCTCGAGCACGAGGTACGCCGGGAGGTTGTTGATCGCGTTGGCGCTCACGGCCCCGAGCGCGGCCAGCCGGAACAGGTCGCCGGGAGAGTCGCCGCTCGCGGTGGGCGAGGTCAGGAAGTCGAGCAGCCCCTGCGCGTGCGCGGCCTCGACCAGCACGAACAGCGACGCGGCGAGCGCGATCGCCTGCCACGGGACGAGCGAGAGCCGCAGGGCGCGGCGTCGACGGACGGCGAAAAGCACGATCAACGCGAGAGCCGCGACCGTGGCCGGGATCCACACGTCGTGGGTGAGCGCGAGCAGCGGCATCAGCACGAGGAGGATGCCGGTGGCGCTCCAGAACAGCGTCGGATCGGCCGGCCGCCGCGGCACGGGCGTCTCATACGCACCGAAGACCGTGCGCCGATGCAGCACGGTGAGGATCGCGACCGGCACCAGGATCCCCACGAGCGTGGGCGCCCAGCTCAGCGCGATGAAGGCCCCGGGTCCGTCGCCGATAGCGGGGGCGGCGAGCAGGTTCGTGAGGTTCGACACCGGCAGCGCGAGGGATGCCGTGTTGGCGAGCCAGACGGTGGCCAGGGCGAACGGCAGCGGGGAGACGCCGATGCTCTGCGCCAGCACGACGACCACCGGGGTGACGATCACGGCGGTCGTGTCGAGCGAGAGGAACACGGTGCTCACCACGGCGAGCACGACCACCAGCGCCCACAGCACCGCGACGCGGCCCCGCCCCCAGCGCGCGAGACGCTGGGAGACGACGTCGAACACCGCCGCGTCACGGGCGAGTTCGGCGACGATCGTGATCGCGACGACGAACCCCAGGACGGGCGCGATCCGCTCGCCGAGCGCCCCGGCATCGGTGCGCGGCAGGAACCCCGTGAGCACGCACACGAGCGCCGCGACGACGAGGGCGGCGACGATCCACGTCCCGGTCCCGATGCGCATCCTTCTGATTCCCACCTCGTGAGCATAGGGCCCAACCGTGAGCAACCCGCATGCATCGGGCCGGAGGGCGTAGGGGAAGCGTGAGGATCGCGGCGGTGGGGGCCGTGCGGGAGTTGTATCGGATCCGTGCTCGACATCATCTACATCGCGCTGACTCTCGCGCTGTTCGCCCTCGTCTCCCTTGCGGCCAAGGGGGTGGAGCGACTGTGATCGTCTTCGAGATCCTCGCGGCCGCCCTCGCGGTCGCCGCCGTCGTCTACCTCGTGGTGGCGCTCGTCGCCCCGGAGAGGTTCTGATGGACGCGACGATCTGGTTCGGCATCCTGCAGGTCGCGGCCGTCGTGGTCGTGCTCGTGCTCCTCTACCGCCCCCTCGGCGACTACATCGCCCACGTCTACACCTCGGCACGCGACCTGCGGGTCGAGCGCGGCGTCTACCGGCTGATCGGGGTCGACTCGTCGTCCGAGCAGACGTGGCGCGCGTATGCCCGCAGCGTGATCGCCTTCTCCGTGGTCGGGGTTCTCCTCGTCTACGGTCTCCAGCGCCTGCAGGCCTTCCTCCCCCAGGCGCTCGGGCTCCCTGCCGTACCCGAGGGGCTCTCCTTCAACACCGCCGCCTCGTTCGTGGCCAACACCAACTGGCAGTCGTACTCCCCCGAGCAGACGATGGGCTACACCGTGCAGCTCGCCGGTCTCACGGTGCAGAACTTCGTCTCGGCCGCGGTCGGTCTCACCATCGCGATCGCCCTCATCCGCGGTCTCGCCCGCCGGGGTTCGACCACGATCGGCAACTTCTGGGTCGATCTGATCCGCGGTCTCGGCCGCATCCTCCTCCCGATCGCCCTGATCGGCGCCGTGGCCCTGCTCGCGGGCGGCGTGATCCAGAACTTCGCCGGTTTCGCCGACGTCACCACGGTGTCGGGCGGCACGCAGACCATCCCCGGCGGCCCTGTCGCCTCGCAGGAGGCCATCAAGCTGCTCGGCACCAACGGCGGCGGCTTCTTCAACGCCAACTCCGCGCACCCGTTCGAGAACCCGACCGGCTTCACGAACCTGCTGCAGGTGCTGCTGATCCTCGTGATCCCGTTCGCACTGCCCCGCACGTTCGGCCGCATGATCGGCGATCATCGTCAGGGCTACGCGATCGCCGCGGTCATGGGCACGATCTTCCTCGTCTCGACCTTCGCCCTCTCGGCGCTCGAGCTCGCGGGCCGCGGTACGGCGCCCGAGCTCGCCGGGGCCGCGATGGAGGGCAAGGAGGTGCGCTTCGGCATCCTGGGTTCGACCCTGTTCGGCAGCGCGAGCACCCTCACCTCGACGGGCGCCGTCAACTCGATGCACGACTCGTACACGGCGCTCGGCGGCATGATGCCGATGCTGAACATGATGCTCGGCGAGATCGCTCCCGGTGGCGTCGGCTCGGGCCTGTACGGCATGCTCGTGCTCGCGATCATCGCGGTGTTCGTCGGCGGACTGCTGGTCGGGCGCACCCCGGAGTATCTCGGCAAGCGGATCGGGCCGCGGGAGATCAAGCTCGCGAGCCTGTACATCCTGGTGACGCCGACCCTGGTGCTGGTCGGCACCGCGATGAGCTTCGCGATTCCCGGTATCAGGGAGGACGTGGAGTCCACCAGCATCCTGAACCCGGGGGTGCACGGCATGAGCGAGGTGCTCTACGCCTTCACCTCGGCGTCGAACAACAACGGCTCCGCTTTCGCCGGACTCACCGCGAACACCCCGTGGTTCAACACCGCCCTCGGCATCGCGATGCTGCTCGGCCGGTTCCTGCCGATCGTGCTCGTGCTGGCCCTCGCCGGTTCGTTCGCGGCGCAGGAGCGCATCCCCGCCACCTCCGGCACCCTGCCGACGCACCGACCCCAGTTCGTCGGTCTGCTCCTCACCGTGACGGTCGTCGTCACCGCGCTCACCTACTTCCCTGTGCTCGCACTGGGCCCGCTCGCTGAAGGACTCGTCTGACCATGACCCTCATCACCACCCCCGCGGAATCCTCCTCCGAACAACAGGATGCTGCGGCATCCGCCCCCACCGCACCGCGCTCCTTCGGCTGGTCGCAGCTCGTGCAGGCCCTTCCCGGCGCCGTGCGCAAGCTCAACCCGACGGCCTTGGTCCGCAACCCGGTCATGCTCCTGGTCTGGGTCGGCGCCGCGTTCACGACGGTGCTCGCGATCGCCGAGCCGTTCGTGGGCGGCCCGGCGGACTCCGGCGGCACCCCGGTGCCCGCGCCCTTCACCTGGGGAATCGCCATCTGGCTGTGGCTGACGGTGCTGTTCGCGAACGTCGCCGAGTCTGTCGCCGAGGGCCGCGGCAAGGCGCAGGCCGCGAGCCTGCGCAAGACCCGCACCAGCACGATGGCCCGGCGCGTGGTCGGCTACGACGGCACGGCGGATGCCGCGGCCGAGCACGCAGCGACCGCCCAGGTCTCGTCGGCCGAGCTGCAGCGCGACGACATCGTGATCGTCACGGCGGGCGAGCTGATCCCCGGCGACGGCGACATCGTCTCGGGCATCGCCACCGTCGACGAGTCGGCGATCACGGGCGAGAGCGCTCCGGTGATCCGAGAGTCCGGTGGCGACCGCAGTGCGGTGACCGGTGGCACCCGGGTGCTGTCGGACCGGATCGTGGTGCGCATCACCTCGAAGCCGGGCGAGACCTTCGTCGACCGCATGATCGCGCTCGTCGAAGGTGCCAGCCGTCAGCGCACTCCCAATGAGATCGCGCTGAACATCCTGCTCGCGAGCCTGTCGATCATCTTCGTGGTCGTGGTGCTGGCCCTGAACCCGATCGCGTCGTACGCCGCCTCCCCCGTCAGCATCCCGGTGCTCATCGCCCTGCTCGTCTGCCTGATCCCGACCACCATCGGGGCGCTGCTCTCGGCCATCGGCATCGCCGGCATGGACCGGCTCGTGCAGCGCAACGTGCTCGCGATGTCCGGTCGTGCGGTCGAGGCCGCGGGAGATGTCACCACCCTGCTGCTCGACAAGACGGGCACCATCACGTACGGCAACCGCCGGGCGCACGAGGTGCTGGCTCTTCCGGGTGTCGATGCAGACGAGCTGCTGCGCGTCGCGGCGCTGTCGTCTCTTGCGGACCCCACCCCAGAGGGTGCCTCGATCGTCGAACTCGCGGCCGCGCAGGGCATCCGGGTGATCGCCCCCGATGACGCCGTTGTCGTTCCGTTCACGGCACAGACCCGTATGTCGGGCCTCGACCTGGCCGACGGCACGCAGATCCGCAAGGGTGCCGGCTCCGCTGTCCGCGCCTGGCTCGGACTCGACGGCGACGACCTCGAACTCACGAGTCGCACCGACGCCGTGGCCGAGAGCGGCGGCACTCCTCTCGTCGTCGCGGTGAAAGGCCCTGGCGCGGACGCCCGCATCCTCGGCGTCGTGCACCTCAAGGACATCGTGAAGGACGGCCTGCGCGAGCGCTTCGACGAGCTGCGGGCGATGGGCATCCGCACCGTCATGATCACGGGCGACAACCCGCTCACGGCCGCCGCCATCGCGAAGGAGGCCGGTGTCGACGACTTCCTCGCCGAGGCCACCCCCGAAGACAAGCTCGAGCTCATCCGGCGGGAGCAGGAAGGAGGACGCCTGGTCGCGATGACCGGTGACGGCACGAACGACGCCCCCGCCCTCGCGCAGGCCGATGTCGGCGTCGCGATGAACACCGGCACCTCGGCGGCGAAAGAGGCGGGCAACATGGTCGACCTCGATTCCGACCCCACCAAGCTCATCGACATCGTGCGCATCGGGAAGCAGCTGCTCATCACGCGCGGAGCGCTCACCACGTTCTCGCTCGCGAACGACATCGCCAAGTACTTCGCGATCATCCCGGCGATGTTCATGGGGGTCTTCCCCGGACTCGCGGCCCTGAACATCATGCAGCTGCACTCGCCGGCGTCCGCTGTCACCAGTGCGATCATCTTCAACGCGATCGTGATCGTGTTCCTGATCCCGCTGGCTCTGCGAGGGGTGAAGTACCGCCCGGCGAGCGCCTCGCAGATCCTGCAGCGCAACCTGCTGATCTACGGTCTCGGCGGTGTGATCGCCCCGTTCATCGGCATCAAGCTCATCGACCTCGTGATCAGCCTCATCCCGGGCTTCTGACCCCGGCTCTGAAACGGAATCCAGAACATGTCATCCACTCGCACCGCTCTCCGCACCACCGGTGTCGCCGTCCGCGCGATGCTCGTGCTCACGCTCCTGCTCGGCGTCGGTTACACACTCCTGGTCACCGGCATCGGCCAGCTCCTGCTCCCGTGGCAGGCGAACGGCTCGCCCCTCCCCGACGACAGAGGAAGCGCGCTGATCGGCCAGTCCTTCACGGATGCCGACGGGGAGGCGCTGCCGAAGTACTTCCAGTCGCGCCCCTCCGCCGCAGGTGATGGGTACGACGGCGCCGGCTCCAGCGGCAGCAACCTCGGACCCGAGAACGCCGACCTGGTCGCCGCGATCGCCGAGCGCAAGGCCGCGATCGCGGAACGCGAGGGCGTCGACCCGTCGGAGGTGCCGGCCGACGCGGTCACCTCCTCGGGCTCGGGTCTCGATCCGCACATCAGCGTGGCGTATGCGCTGCTGCAGGTGCCGCGGGTGGCCGAGGCCCGCGGGCTGTCCACGCAGGAGGTGCGCGACCTCGTGGAGTCTAGGATTCAAGGGCGGGATCTGGGATTCCTCGGCGAGGAGCGCATCAACGTCGCCGAACTCAACCTCGCGCTCGATGACCGGGAGGGCGAATGACCGCAGCACCTCTTCGTCGAGCCCAGGGCCACCAGCGCCGGGGGCGGCTCCGAGTCCTGCTCGGGGCCGCCCCCGGCGTCGGCAAGACCTACGAGATGCTCGCCGAGGGACGGCGGATGCTCGACGAGGGCCACGACGTCGTGATCGCGATCGTGGAGACGCACGAGCGCGCCGCGACACAGGCGCAGACTGCAGGGCTCCCCGAGGTTCCACGGCGAGTCGACCTGCACCGCGGAGTCGCGCTGACCGAGCTCGACGTGGACGCCGTGCTCGACCGCGCGCCCGAGATCGCCCTCGTGGACGAGCTGGCGCACACGAACGCCCCCGGCTCCCGCAACGCGAAGCGCTGGCAGGACGTGGACGAGCTGCTGGACGCCGGCATCGACGTGGTGACCACGGTCAACGTGCAGCACATCGAGTCGCTCAACGCCGTGGTCGAGAAGATCACCGGCATCGCACAGCAGGAGACGATTCCGGACGCCGTGGTCCGTGCCGCCGACGAGATCGAGGTCGTCGATCTGGCCCCGCAGACCCTGCGTGATCGCCTGTCGGCAGGACTCGTGTATCCCGCCGAGCGGATCGACGCCGCCCTGTCGAACTACTTCCGCCTCGGCAACCTCACCGCACTGCGCGAGCTGGCCCTGCTCTGGCTCGCCGACGAGGTCGACAGCGCGCTGCGCAGCTACCGTGCCGAGCAGGGCATCGAGGGCACATGGCAGGCCAGGGAGCGCGTGGTCGTCGCCCTGACCGGAGGGCCAGAGGGCGAGACCCTCCTCCGCCGTGGAGCCAGGATCGCGGCCCGCTCCGCCGGTGGGGAACTGCTCGCCGTGCACATCTCCGCGCAGGACGGTCTGCGCGACGAGACGCCCGGTGCCCTCGCCGCACAGCGCACCCTCGTGGAATCGCTCGGCGGCACCTATCACCAGGTCGTCGGCGACGACATCCCCGCCACACTCGTCGAGTTCGCACAGGGCGCCGACGCCACTCAGCTCGTGATCGGCGTCAGCAGACGCAGCCGACTGGCCGCCGCTCTCACCGGTCCCGGCATCGGCTCGGAGGTCATCCGGCGCTCCGGCGACATCGACGTGCACATCGTCACCCATGCCGCGGCGGGCGGGCGGATGGTGCTCCCGCGCATCAAGGGCGGGGCTCTGGGCTGGCGGCGGCAGCTGCTCGGCTTCGGCGTCGCCCTGGTGTTCGGTCCGATCCTGTCGTGGATCATGTACACGTATCGCAGTCCCGAGTCGATCACCGCCGAAGTGCTCGCCTACCAGCTGCTCGTGGTCGTGGTCGCCCTCATCGGCGGCATCCGTCCCGCGGTGTTCGCCGCCGTGCTCTCGGGCATCACCCTCGACTTCCTCTTCGTCGCGCCGCTCTTCACGATCACGATCGCGCACCCGCTGCACGTGCTGGCTCTCGCGCTCTACGTCGTGATCGCGATCCTGGTCAGCATCATCGTCGACCAGGCTGCCCGTCGAGCCCGCACCGCCCAACGTGCGGCCGCCGAAGCCGAGCTGCTCGCCGCCGTCGCCGGCAACGTGCTGCGCGGTGACAACGCGGTGCTCGCCCTGGTCAGCCGCACCCGAGAGGCGTTCGGCCTGAGCGGCGTGCGCCTGCTCGCACCGGATGGCGAGGTGCTGGCGAGCGACGGCGAGCCCGTGGCCGACGGACGCGCCACGACCATCCCGGTCGGAGTGGTCACCGGCGGGGGTCCCCGTGCGGTGCTCGAACTGAACGGAGAGCCGCTCGCCGGTCCCGAGCGCCGGCTGCTGGATGCGATCGTCGCCCAGCTCGCCGCCGCGATCGAGCACACCGATCTGCGGGCCACCGCCAGGGAGGCTGAGGCTCTGGCCGAGACCGATCAGGTGCGCAGCGCTCTGCTGTCGGCCGTGAGCCACGATCTGCGGCGTCCGCTCGCCTCCGCGGTCGCCGCGATCGGTGGCCTTCGCGGTGCCCACGGACTCTCGGAGTCCGACCGCGCCGAGTTGCTCGCGACCGCCGACGAGAGCCTCGCGACGCTGTCGACGCTCGTCACGGATCTGCTCGACGTGAGCCGCGTGCAGGCCGGAGTGCTGGCGGTCTCGTCGTCCCGGATGGACGCTGCCGGCATCGTGCTCGCAGCCGTCGACGAGCTGGGTCTCGGTCCGTCCGACGTCGAGCTGGCCCTCGACCCCGATCTGCCCCCGCTGCACGCCGACCCCGTGCTGCTGCTTCGCGTGCTGGTCAACGTGATCGCCAACGCCCACCGGCACGCCCCCGACGACTCACGCATCATCGTCTCCACGAGCGCTCTCGGCGACCGCGCCGAGATCCGGATCATCGACCGTGGGGAAGGCGTCTCGCCCGAGCGTCGCGACCGCATCTTCCAGCCGTTCCAACGCTTCGGCGACACCGACAACACCACGGGACTCGGTCTGGGACTCGCCCTGTCGCGCGGGTTCACCGAGGGCATGGGCGGTACCCTGACACCCGAGGACACCCCCGGCGGCGGCCTCACGATGGTCATCTCCCTGCCGCTGGCCGCAGGATCCCGCGACATGGAAGGCACGGAGTGAAGCTCCTCATCGCCGACGACGATCCGCAGATGGTCCGCGCCCTGCGGATCACCCTCGCCGCCCACGGCTATGACGTGGTGGTCGCCCCCGACGGCGCGGCCGCGATCGCCGCAGCCGCGCAGACGCATCCGGACCTCATCATGCTCGATCTGGGCATGCCCCGCCTCGACGGCATCGAGGTCATCCAGGCGCTTCGCGGATGGACCAACGTGCCCATCATCGTGGTGTCGGGACGCACGGGGTCCGCCGACAAGGTCGAGGCACTCGACGCCGGGGCCGACGACTTCGTGACCAAGCCGTTCCAGGTGGACGAGCTGCTGGCACGTCTGCGGGCGCTGTCACGACGGTCTGCTCCGGCGGGCGGCGAGTCCACGGTGGCTTTCGGCGATGTGGTGGTCGACCTCTCGACCAAGACCGTCACCCGCGGCGGCACGAGGGTGCACCTCACGCCGACCGAGTGGCGCATGCTGGAGCACCTGTCCCGGCACCCGGGCGCACTCGTCACCCGCCAGGATCTGCTCAAGGAGATCTGGGGCAGTGAGCAGGTGTCCGACTCCGGCTACCTGCGCCTGTACATGTCGCAGCTGCGCAAGAAGCTGGAGCAGGAGCCGGGTGCTCCGGTGCATCTGCTCACCGAATCGGGCATGGGCTACCGGCTCGTGCTCTGAGCCCCAGCGCCCCGGATGCGCGATGCCCGAGCAGGGGCAGGAGCAGGGCCGCGCCGTGAGCGCGCTGCGTGAGTTGGAGACGGTCGCGGCGATCGCCGAGCTCGTCGGGATCTCTGCCGCCGACGTGATCCGACTGTCCGAGCTCGCGCCGACGCCCCGACGCCGGCGCGAGCTCGCGACGAGCGGACGGCCGTTATCGACGCAAGCGACGAAGACCAATGCACCAACGACGTGCGGGCAGTCGACGAGCAGTCGGACGTCACGGCGTGAGCCTCGGTGAACGCAAGGGAGTACGCCCGGTTCTTTGCCAGAACGACACCGCTACCCCAAATCGCCAGACAATATGCCGTTCCCAGCAAAAGATCCTGACCAGCTGGATCGCCAGCACGAACTACGTGCGTAACGTCGCGGTCCACCAGGCTCGTCTCTTCAACAGAAGCTCGTCGACGCTGCGATGTCATCACTGAAACTCGCGAGTCGCTGATTCAGCTGTGGCTCTGTGAGGACCTCGCCGGCTGTGATGATCTTGCGTGCGACGAACTCGAGAAGTGCGGCTTGATCGGCGGGTCGTCGTGGGTACTGATGGATGCGGCCGGCGGCGTGCATCCACTTCGCGATATCAGGTGCACGCATCTCCATCAGTCTTGGTGACGGTAGGCATCATCGAGCTCGAACTTGGCGTCGCTCTGCGGGCGAACGGTGGTCGATGCTCTGAGTCGATCGCCAGAGCTTGGTGAGCTGCCACACGAGCACACCGACATATGCGACGGCGACGATGGGCCCCAAAAGGATCATTCCCAGCCCGATGCTTTCAATTCCGGGATGAACACCCCTCTTGCAGCGCGATCGTGACGGTGCCGATCGCCACAACGATCAGGAACACCCCGACTGCAGTGGCGAGTGAAGGGGCGGCTGTGCCGATGTACGGCATGATCCAGTTCTCGACTTCCGGTCGCGCGGCGGCGCTCACGCGATTCATCCCCGAGAGGATCTCCACGCTCGCGGCGTAGGTAAGCCACGCGAGCAATAGTGCCCCGCCTGCCAAGATCAGGATGCGCCGAATCATCTATCTGCGAGACACCTAACGAATGAGTCTCATCATCTCCGCGTGGCCTCTGGGCAACTCGTCTCTTTGTCTGTCCCCCATATGTGGGACAGACAAAGGGTGTCGACCATCAGTAGCTTTGGCTTGTCGGAGCAGACTGCTCGGACAAGAGTGACCGGAGACTCTTTATGAAGCTTTCGAAATCGTTCGGTACTGAGGCCGCGACTTCCTCCGCAGAGCCAACACGACTAAGGCGACTGGTGCGCCCCGGCTTCGCTGTCGGCGCGGTGCTGTTCTTGACGTTAGGATTTGCGACGCCATCTCTAGCGGCTGATACCCCGCCTCCCACCGAGCCGCCCGCCACGGTGGTGGTGCCGAACACCACCCCCGAGGATCAAGAGCCCGGCCAGGAGATCAGACTTGGGCACACATTGGACGACTCAACCCTCATCGGCATCACCGGCGAGGAATCGGTTCAGCCGCTGTTGCTAGATCCGGTCGACGTCTTGAACTGTCAGACCCTTAATAACGCCGATCACGTCGTGAAGCCCTACGACGTATTCTGGCCAACCTCGCACCCTGATGGGTCTCCTTGGATCGCGGCCGGAGTTTTCAACTTGAAGTGCGGCACCGCCTATACAAACGGTTGGAAGCACATCCAGGATCGCCATCAGTATTCAACATCCAGCCACCCCAACTCCTGGGAGAGTATTCGCGCTGCCGCGGCCTCCGTGGGCGGAAACCCGGTGTTTGCGTGGGACGACTATATGGATCACGCCATCCAGGACACCATCGATTACCCGATGCCGGTTCCGCGTGACATCGGAAGCAACAAGGCCTGCTTCTCCACCATCTTCCACATTTGGGTCGGAGAAACCCCGAAGTACTCCTGGTACGTCAACTCCATCATGTCGGTGAACAACAGGCTGGTTATCAGCGCATACCCCAGCGACAACGCACTGGTGTCCGACTGCGTCGACTAGCTGTGATGTCCAGGG
>NZ_LBCR01000003.1:0-2007 GCF_001005635.1 Microbacterium sp. Ag1 | reverse complement strand
CGGAAAGTGTCAAGGCGGGTGAGACAGATTCCGTCAGGCGGTCTGTATGAGGGCCTCCTGTGAGGGCTGGTTGATCCAGGCGGCCTCGGGCAGCTTGGGCGCCTGGGGTCGGCGGTGGCCGAAGCGCTCGGGACGGGCGGCGTAGGCCGCGTCCAGGGTGGCCTGGCGCTGGGCGCGGACCTGCCCGGCGGTGCCGAAGTGGACGCTGGCGGGGGTGTGCAGCCCGATCCCGCAGTGGCGGTGCTCGTGGTTGTAGTAGGCGAAGAACTGCTCGGCGAACGCGCCGGCGTCGGCCAGGGACCCGAAGCGCTCGGGGAAGACCGGGGCGTACTTCAGCGTCTTGAACGCCGCCTCGCTGTAAGGGTTGTCGTTCGACACGTGCGGGCGGGAGTGCGACCTGGCCACCCCGAGGTCGACGAGCAGCTGAGCGACCGGTTTGGAGGTCATCGAGGTCCCGCGGTCGGCGTGGATCGCCTCCGGCACGCCATGGATGCCCATGGCGTGCTCGAGCAGGTTCTTGGCGATCTCGGCGTCCTCGCGGGCCGCGATGGTCCAGCCCACGACGAACCTGGAGAAGATGTCGAGCACGACGTACAGGTCGTAGTACACGCCCCGCTCCGGCCCCTTGAGCTTTGTGATGTCCCAACTCCACACCTGCCCCGGCGCCGTCGCGACGAGCTCGGGCCGGGTCCGGGGCGGGTGGCTCGCCTGCCGGCGCCGTTCCCCGGCCATGTCGTGCTCGCGCAGGATCCGGTGCATCGTGGACATCGAGCACAGGTAGGTGCCCTCGTCCAGCAGCGTGGCCCAGACCTGGGCGACCGACTTGTCCGCGAACCGCTGGCTGGTCAACACGGCCAGCACGTGGGCCCGCTCGGCGGCGGACAGCTTGTTCGCCGGTGCCGGCCGCGGTGTCCGTGGACGTGGCGGTGGCGGGTTCTTGGCCCGGTAGTGACTGGCGCGGGAGCGACCCAGCAGCGCGCACGCAGCCGCGGTGCCGACGTGCTCGGCCAGCCCGTCGACGGCCGGGTTGATCACCGCGGCGACCGCGGCGGCTTGTCCGCGCTCTCGGAGAGCGTCTCCAAGAGCGCGTGTGCTTTTCCCATCAGGTCCAGCGCCGCCCTGGTCTTGGCCAGCTCGGCCTCGGCCTTCTCCGCCCGGGCCCGTAGCGCCTGCAGCTCCCGCTCGCGCCGGTCCCGCGGCTTGCTGCCCAGCCCGGACAGCGAGCCGGCGGCCGCGGCCTTGCGCCACTCGATGATGTGGGAGGTGTACAGGCCCTCCCGGCGCAGGATCTCCCCACGCCCAGAGCGGTCCGCGGCGTCGTACTCGGCCAGGATCGCCGCTTTGAACTCGGCGGTGAACGTCCGCCTCTTGGGCCGGTCAGCACGAGGAGCCATAGCCCCATCATCGGTGCCGACGTCAGCAACCGTCATCGTCATCTCAGTATTGGTCCGTTCTCGCCCCGTGCAGTGCGAAGGTCAGCAGTGCTGGTGTCTCACCCCATCCTGACGCACAGGGCATCGCCGAATCCTTCTCGATGAACAAGACCGAGAACTTGCGTTGACGCCACGTGAGCGACCCGCCAACTACAACCCGCACTACACGCTCCTTTGCCACACGATCGTTCTGATGTTGAGGGCTTGATCGAGATCTGCCTCGAGCGCCCCTGACCAGAGGTGCGCGTAGCAGTGTGCGAAGCCCTCGGATCCGACGCCGAGCAGCGCAGCTACCTCAGCCAGGGGCAGCCCATCTTCTGGGAGCATTGGGCGAACACCGACGAGCCGGACGGGGTCTCGCCGATCGATCAGCTCGAACAGCGACTGCGCGGCCTCGCCGATGCGTTGCCCCACCGCGGTGGGTTCGCTCAAGGTCTGGGAGCGGTTCACCGTGCGGAAGTCGTCGAAGCGGATCTTGACGGCGACGGTCGAGGTCTCCCACTCCGCGCGCCGGAGCCGAGCCGCGACCCGGTCGGCCAGCCGCAGCAGTTCGGCTCGCAAGAACGGACGGTCG
>NZ_LBCR01000007.1:0-4816 GCF_001005635.1 Microbacterium sp. Ag1 | reverse complement strand
CCCGCCTTGACACTTTCCGCCCTCGCCAAGCCAGAGGTCACCAGCCACCGCTCCCGTTGCAAACACCAGCGCACCGACTGGCACCCCGTCGTTGATGTCTAGCAACGCAGGGTAGCCGCGCTCGTGCGACGCCATATCCGTTCTGGAGAAGCCGACCTCCGCCTGCCCACCATGGTTGTGCACCGCGAGGTACGCGAGCTCCTCCTCAGCGCAGACGTCGATGTTGTCTGCGACGAAGGACGCGGTCAACTTCCGGTAGCCGCGGTCCCCGGCAACGTAGTCGACACCGTCTTCGGCCAGCACCACGTCACGGACGAGGAGTCGGTTGCCGCGAGGGCTGCGAGCAATCCCGCAGCGAAGAACGGCTCCGTGCTCGTCTCGATCCCCGGGGAACAGATGGGTACGCAGAAGGTCCCACTGTTCCCCGGTCATCACCACCGACCAAGGGCCGCTCACCGCTCCCCCAGCCACTTCAGGACCTTCAGCGCCTTCGACGCCGCAGTGTCAACGGAGGGATCGAGGTTGTTGCTGCGTCGAGAGAGCTGCATCGCCTGCACGTTCTGCGGCCCGTAGGACGTGACCGCGAAACCCTCTCCATGCGGATTGCCATCCACCCGCTGCAGGTCCGCACGAACGAAGTGCGGGTAGACGTCGGCCTCTGGGTAGGGGTGCGTGATCTGAAACGCCATCCATGATGTCTCCTGAACGAACGCCGGCCCCAGCGGGACCTGGTCGATGGTCACCCATGCGCCGCCTTCACCGTCCGGGTTGCACGTGACTTCAGCCTCAGGGAATGTCTCACGGAGTTCGTCGATGGCGTTCGAGACCCGCTCGGTCGTGGCGCTCACGAGTTGTCGTCCCCGTTGACCGCGCGGAACTTTTCGTCACGGTGGACACGGACCTGCTCGTCATCGCCGACCGCCGTGAAGCTCTTGCCCGTCTTGCGCAGGAGGAGGAAGTCGGCGCTGATGGCAACCCCCTGGGCGATGGCCGCGTCCTTGATCTGCTGGCCGGTGTGCAGACGACCGTTGAGGGAGACCTGCTGGCGGTTCACCGTGATGCGAACCGTCACTGCGCGGCTGAAGAAGCGGTCTCCGTCAGCGAGGGTGACCACTTCCCCGTCACCGATGGGGTCGTCGAGGTCGTCCTGTACGTCCCTCCAGACACCGTGGCTCTCGGGGATGGGAGGCTGCGGAAGCGCGCGAAGCTGGTCCTCGGTGATGCTGGTCGACCGGACCAGGTAGGGAACCTTGTCGATGTAGATGGTGAGCGCGCGGTCTGTGAAGAACCGCATGCCATCCTTGAGGGCGATGGTCTCGGCATCACCGACCAGGTGGTCCTGTGCGTCCGCGACGTCGAGCCAGATGTTCTTCGGGGTGGGGGCGAGGAGCTCACGGAGCTGAACGCCGGTCAGGCGCCGCTTCGGAGCGTTGTACGGACGGCCGTCGATGATGATGTGGATAGGATCTGAAGATGCCACGGTGGGCTCCGTTCTCTTGATGGTGGTGGAGGTCTTCCCCCACTCAAGAGACTCAGACGGGACAGCTCCGGATCTGTCCAGAGTTTTCCTACTCACACTCCTTGCAGACAGCAGAACCTTCCGTGAACTGGCTGGTGTGCTTCACGAACGTGCACGAATCGCACATCTTCTCGAACAGCGTCGGAGCCGTGCATCCGCAGTGACCCGACGGGCACTTGGGCTTGCTGCAGGTAAGGCAGTAGCGATGAACCTCGAAACTCTTCGCACAAGTGTTGCAGGTCGCCCAACGGCTCTTGCGCTGCAGCGAGGTCTGCTCTCGCGGCGGAGAGTAGCTCCGCCATGGAGCCGACTCTTCGACCATGACGACGAACAACCTGTCGCCAGCCCATGCGGCCTGACCGTACAGCTCATTCGTCGAGTGACCAGATGAGTACCAGATGCGCGCGTCGTCCCGCGACCAGACGCGTTTCGGGTCGCGGTCCTCGAGCGCAGCGCGGATAAGCGGATTGTCGCTCTGGTCGCTGAGCCGAGCTGGCGCGTAGATGGAGCCACGCCCCGCTGCGAAGGTGACGATGCCAGCCTCGTTCACGACAGCCACCGCACCGGCGCCGCGAAGACGTCCCGATATACGCACGCTGATGGCAGCGCGGGAGGCGTTCGAGGTCTCGAACAGGTCGACCGCTGTTTGAGCACTCGGGCCACCGAACGGGATGCTCGCTTCATCCACCATGTCGTCCGGCAAGAGGGTGCTCGCGGCAAACGCGTCGCACGCAGCGTCCTCGAATCCTGCCCGGTCCTGCTGTCGCAGAACAGCCTTGCCGAGACTTACGGTGGTGCGCTGTACATGGTGTCCAAGCTCGTGCAGCAGCGTGAACTGTTGCCGGCGCCATGACATCGACTCGGTGACGACGAGCGTCGGCGGGGTGTGTCGGTAGCCTCCCGCGACGGAGCATCCCAGTTCGGAGTCACGCGGGACGAACTCCGGCACTCGAAGCACCTCGAGGTCGGTGCGCTTCTCTAGGGCCTCAAAGGCATCGAGGGTGAGGTCTTCCAACGAGCCGCCTGCCGCGACCCAAGCAGCCTTCATGGCCTCGGCCTGAGCTTGTGCTCCGGAAAAGTAGCGCGGCATCAATCGCTCTCCGTCGCCATGAGTGCCTCAAGACGCTGACGCCAGATGTCACGGCCGCTTCCAGCCTGGCGGGCAGCGAGCTGGTAGATGTCGTACCCGAGACGCAGACGACCGGCCGCCTCATCCCCTCCATTGGTGCGCCGTTGGACACCGCGTCGCCAACGCGGCTCTTGCAGCTCACGACAGAGATCCGCTGGCAAAGGCTCCAAGGCTTGCATGATGTCGGCCGATGCGACATTGGATGCAGCGGCGAGAATCTCGGCTTCCGACTCCGACAGCGGCTCAGAACCCATCACAATGTCCATCGCTCTCGACTGATTGATCTCGAGAACATCCATCACCAGTTCCAAGTCCAAGTCAAGCCGGGAACGATGTGCTGAATCGCTCTCCTCTTCTAAGCGCGGGGCAAGTTCGAGGGCGTCGACGGCGTCGAAGAGTTGAGAGATCGCACGAGCCGCACCTGATCCAGGTTCGGGATCGGATTGATGGGAACTCGGGAGCGTTCTTCCGGCAGCCTCGATGACAGTGAGCGCTGCTGGTCCGAGCGTCTCAAGGAGGTTGTCGAGCGCAGCGAATGACACCCAGTGCCCCTGTCTCGGCCAGATATTGAGCGGGGTGGGCAACGGACTCTCCGGTTCGTCGACGACGAGCGTTTCAGAGTCGCATACCCCGGGTTCTACGCTGACCGGGAAAACGTGGGCGAGCGCGCCTGCGTCGTCGACTTGGTCGACCAGGACGATAGCGTCGGCGTTGGCCCACATTGCTTGCCGTAGCTGGCCTCGTGCGACCCCGCACGAGGCCGTTTCGCTGACGATCTCTGGGACAGCGAACTGTGCCGCGAGCTCGAACCAGCGGTCATTGGCGTCAGTTGACACTGTCATCCTCCCTGTCATTGTGTGCAGACGGGACAGCGCCCGTTTCGTCCAGAACGAGCTCCACAACCGCGGCCAGAATCTCAAGCGAGTTTGGCTGTGCCCCAGCTAGCTCCTGCAGTCTTGTTCGCAGACGTGTAGCGGCATTGTAGGCCGATGAGCGCGAGCACCCTAGAGCATCAGCGAGTCGCTCCATGTCACCGCGGTGACGAATCACCGTCTTCTCCTTGTCGGTGAGCTGCGGCACGATGCCTGCTGCGATGCGTTCCGATTGGATCCTCATCGCGGTCGTGAAGACCGAGTCATCCCCCTCATGGGAGTCTTCGATGATCTCCCACGCTGTATCCACAACAGAGAGAGAGGCATCTCGTCGCTGCAACGCGAGCGGGAATCGGCCCCCACATATCACTGTCATCTCCGCGACGTGGAGCCGACCGGCAAGGTCGAGTAGTCGACGTAGGAGCTCTTCGAGTTCGCCTGGCGCGCCGAGCACAACCTTGCCGCTAGGTTCAGTGCGTACGGCGACGTTGGCCGCCGCCGCCGCCGCCACCGCTTCGAGGTCATCCAGGGGCACAGATCGGTCTGTATCCTCACCACCAGTCAAGTACCAATGGTGAACAGCCGCCGAGGGTGAGAAGAGGTCACTTCGCTCTAGCCGCTTCTCGATCCGATTGCGCAGCGCTCCGAAGGGGAGTTTGCGCGCTTCATCGACGAGCCAGTTCATCGCCCAGGCGTAGGTGATGCGTCGCGCCGCCGCATCGTCGGTCGCAGCGAGAACCGCGACAGCATACGCCTTGCCTTTTGTAACGAAGAAGCCCTGGACCAGATCGTCGACGCTTTCTCGGGCGCGGATAGTGGCGAACTTCGACACGAGTGACGAGAAGACTTCTCGCATCAGGTCAAGCGCCGCGGGTCCCAGCTGACCGCCGCGTCGGCGCGCTTCATCTCGAATTCGTGTCGTTGACACTTTTCCCCCTTCGCGCGTTCACCCAGACGCGCATGATATCAACGCCTCACACGGTAGGACATGACCGCGTGAAATTCCGGAATCCGTGACGGCGCGTTTCGACCGACGCGCCGAAGGAACCGCGGTGACGAGGATGGAGCAGTTGGTCCGTGCCATCCGATCTCCGCTATAGCGTGCGGCGAGTCCGGGGGCGGCGGCCATGCAGTTTCGCCCGACGAGCACCGGTCACGGCAGCGGCGCGCGCCGACGCGGCCGCACGAGCGGAAGATTGCATCCCCATACGCACCTTCTTCAGTTCATCGCCGAGGACCTCGAGGTCCTTTCCAATGCGAACCAGCGGAGGCGCCGCCCTGTGCGTCAGGATGGGG
>NZ_LBCR01000018.1:0-41655 GCF_001005635.1 Microbacterium sp. Ag1 | reverse complement strand
ACAACGTCCCTGGACATCACATCTAACCCAGACGCTCCAGGCGACCGGCGCGGGCGCAGCGCACCCGCTGACCGCGCAGCAGCTCTGCGAGATTATCCGCATCGCCTACGATCCGGCGGCCTCCGTGCTGATCGACGAGGCGCACGCGGCCGGCCAGCCGCCCGAGCTGGACTGGACCGACGTCGGCCCGTCTGCGGCGCAGGCGAACTGGTCGAGCTACCGGCACGACTCGGGGCACTCGGTCACCTGGTCGATGACCGGCGCACCGCGCGGCAACGTCCAGTCCGGTGTCCTCGGCCGTCTCCTGGCACCGCACCGCGATATTGCGCGAAAGCGCATCACTCTGCTGTACCGGCCTATCTCCCCGGCTCGCGCTGCGGCGATGGTGGAGGCGGACCTGCGGGCTGCGGAGTTCCGTGCAACGGCGGATGCCAAGGCGAAGGCCCGCGACACGCTCGCTGTGCGTGCGGCCGCGGCGACCGCTGCGGAAGAGGCCAGCGGCGCCGGCCTGGTGAACTTCGGCATGCTGGTCACCGCCACGGTGCGTTCGCCCGCTGAGGAAGCGGATGCCGTGGCCGCGATCGACAACCTCGGGGCGACCGCGCGACTGCGACTGCGGCCCGTGTACGGCTCGCAGGACAGTGCTTTCGCTGCGGCTCTGCCGCTCGGCCTCGTCCTGTCGAAGCACATCAAGATTCCCGCCGAGCTGCGAAACAACCTGTAGGAGGTCACTGTGGCTACTCGAAACAAGCGCCGGGTGTCGACGGTCGACGCCACGCAGAAAACCCCCGTGGTACGCCCTCAACGCCCGGGCCTGCGTGGGTGGCTCGGCCGCGGACGCGGCGAGTCGGTCTACGTGCAGCAGCCAGCAGAGTGGCGCGGCACGACCGTGCAGGTATGTGGCCTGTGGCCGTTCGCGATCGGTACAGGGACGCCGATGGTCGGCGTCCCCCTCGGCCGACACATCTACACGGGCGCGACCGTGTGCTGCGACCCCATCAGCTGGTTCCAGCGCGCCAAGCTCATCAGCAACCCGTCCGTCTTCGTGCTCGGGAAGCCCGGACTCGGCAAGTCGACGCTGATTCGTCGCATGGCCACCGGCCTCGCCGGCTACGGCGTGATGCCGCTGGTGCTGGGCGACTTGAAGCCGGATTACGTCGACCTCATCAACGCAATGGGCGGGCAGATCATTACCCTCGGCCGCGGCCGGGGGTATCTGAACGTCCTCGATCCCGGTGAGGCCGTCGAAGCGGCTGCACGGCTGCGGGAAGAAGGCTTCGAGAAGGAGGCCGCACAGGTCATGGCCGACGCCCACGGGCGTCGTCACACGATCGTGGCGGCTCTGCTGACGATCATCCGGAAGCAGCCGCCGACTGACCGCGAAGAGACGATCCTCGACCGGGCGTTGAAGTACCTCGACGCCCATCACGACGGTGTGCCCGTGCTGGGTGACCTCCTGCGGGTCATCCAGGAGGGTCCGCAGGAGCTGCGTGAGGTCGCGCTGGATCGTGGCGTCGACGAGAAGTACAAGGCGATCACCGAGCACCTGGAGGCCTCTCTGATCGGCCTCGTCGGCGGCGGCCGCCTCGGGGAAACGTTCGCTCGACCGACCACCAACCCGATGCGCCGCGACAAGCCAGTGGTCTACGACGTCAGCGCGATCGACGACTCAGACATGGACCTCCAGGCCGCGACTCTGCTGGCCTGCTGGAGTGCCGGATTCGGAACGGTCAACGTCGCGAACGCTCTGGCGGATGCCGGCCTGGAGCCGCGCCGCCACTACTTCGTCATCCTGGACGAGCTGTGGCGGGCGCTGCGCGCCGGCCGCGGCATGGTCGATCGCGTCGACGCGCTCACGCGCCTGAACCGTCAGCGCGGCGTCGGCATGGCGATGATCTCGCACACGATGAGCGACCTTCTTGCCCTCTCCAGCGAGGAAGATCGGATGAAGGCCAAAGGCTTCGTTGAGCGCTCCGGCATGGTGATCTGCGGCGGTCTGCCGTCCGCAGAAATGCCGCAGCTCACGAGCGCCGTGCCGTTCTCGAACGCCGAGCAGGAACTTCTCATCGGCTGGCAGGACCCGCCCGAGTGGGACCCGGCAACCGGCCGCGAGGCCGAGCCTCCCGGCCGCGGGAAGTTCCTCGTGAAGGTCGGCGGCCGCCCGGGAATCCCTGTCAACGTCGAGCTGACGACCGTGGAGCTCCAGGTGAGCGACACGAACAAGCTCTGGCACGACCAGTCCCGGGTCGGCCGTCGCAGCCGCCGCGCGCACGCTGAGGAGGCCGTCGCATGAACCAGCCCAACAACCGCCGCCGCGATCCCGCGGGCATGTCCGGTCAGAGCCTCGCCGTCCTCGTCATCGCGGGCGGCGCGGCCGTTCTGGGCGTCGGAGCGTGGACGTCTGTCACCCTCGCCCACCAGTGGGCCGGCACCGCCGACACACTGCCCTCGGACCCGTTCAAGCTCGTTATCGACCTGTTCCGCGGCCGCATCGAGTGGCTGCCGGCGTCGACATGGGTCGCGGTCGGATTCGTCGTGGCTGCGCTGCTCCTGGTGGCGTTGTACCTGTGGCTCCGTCACGGCGGGCAGAAGAACCGCACGCGCGTCGACTCGGCCTCCCGGTACATGGGTATCGGTCGGGACGTGGAGGCGCTGAGCGAGAAGTCGGCCCGCGCGACCGCGCAGCGGCTCGGTGTCGCTGACAGTGCCGGTGTCCCCATCGGCACGCACCTGTTCAGCGGCAAGCCGCTGTTCGCGTCCTGGGAGGACATGCACATCGACATTTGGGGGCCGCGCACCGGTAAGACGACCTCGCGGGCCGTGCCGGCGATCCTCGACGCACCTGGGGCCGCTCTCGTCACGTCGAACAAGCGCGACGTCGTGGACGCGACTCGCGACGTGCGCGCCGAGCGGGGCCCGGTGTGGGTGTTCGACCCGCAGGGCATCGCTCTGGAGGAACCGACCTGGTACTGGAACCCGCTCAGCTACGTCACCGACGAGGTGCGAGCTGCCAAGCTCGCGGAGCACTTCGCTGCGGGTAGCCGTGAGCCGGGGGCCAAGACGGATGCCTACTTCGACCCGGCTGGCCAGGACCTCCTGGCCGGTCTGCTTCTCGCCGCAGCTCTCGACGGCCGCCCGATCACGGACGTGTACCGGTGGCTCACCCGTCCGAGCGAGGAAGAACCGGTGCGCATCCTGGAATCCCACGGCTTCGACCTGACCGCCGACCAGGTGGCCGGCGTCGTGAACGCCCCGGACAAGCAGCGCGGCGGCATCTACGGCACGGCGCAGCAAATGGCGGCGTGCCTGACCAATCGCACGATCGTGCGGTGGATTGTTCCCGAGCCTGGCGACCTGCGGCCGACGTTCGACCCGGCCGCGTTCGTGCGCGCGGGCGGCACTCTCTACAGCCTCTCCAAGGAGGGCCGCGGCACCGCCGGCCCGCTCGTCACGGCGCTCACGGTCGCCGTGGTCGAGGCCGCCGAAGAACTCGCCGTGCACTCGCCTGGCGGACGCCTCTCGACGCCGCTCCTGGGCGTACTCGACGAGGCCGCGAACGTCTGCCGGTGGCGGACGCTCCCGGACCTCTACAGCCACTACGGCAGCCGGGGGATCGTCCTCATGACCATCCTGCAGTCGTGGTCGCAGGGCGTCGACGTGTGGGGCGAGTCCGGCATGCGCAAGCTGTGGTCGGCCTCGAACATCAAGTGCTACGGCGGCGGCGTCGCGGAGACGGCATTCCTGGAGGATCTGTCACGGCTGATCGGTGAGCACGATCGCGTGCGCACGTCGGTGTCGTCGGGGACCGGGCATCGCTCGGTGTCTCAGCAAGTGCAGCGGGAGCGCACCCTGGACGTGTCGGAGCTCGGCGCGATGCCGAAGGGTCGCGCCGTGGTGATCGCGTCCGGTTCTCGGCCGACACTGATCCGCACGAAGCCCTGGATGACAGGGCCGTTCGCGGAGAAGGTGCGCGCCTCGATCAAGGCGCACGATCCGCAGGCCCCGCGCACGATCGCGGAGGCTGAGGCCGAAGTCGCCACGGTGGAACGTCAGCTCGAGCAGGAGGGCGCAGCATGAGCGGTCTGGGTGAGTGGGACGACGAGGAAGAAACGACCTGGCCGGCCCCTGACAGCGGTTCTGACGCGACGACCGGCGACGCCGGCACCGAGACACCCGATCCCGGCCCGCAGCTCGTCTACGGCAACGTCAGCGACTTCGTCGACCAGTTCCTCCGGCACGCCTACCGGCGTAAGACGAGCGGCAGGCTGGCGCCGTGGTGGTCGGGCGAGTGGTGGAAGCACGACGAGGCCGTGATGCGCCTCGAAGCGCTCTGGCGAGCGTGGGAACACCTGCGCCTCGACCCGGCAACGGGCATGTCCGTCTGGTGGCGCGATCACGCCGACCACCACATGCGGGTGCTCATGGCCGACGACGGCCCTTTCCACAACTCACCCGACGCGATCGACTACGGCAAGCCGCTGACGCACGTTCCGCCGCCCGAAGGGCTGTTCGTCGACGAGCGAGTGGCACCGACCTCCTGACGCAACGAGAGAGGGCCGCACCCGGTGGGTGCGGCCCTCTCTTGTGCGCTCAGCGGCCGAGCTGCTGCGTGCGTCCTGCGCTGGCTCCGATGCGCGTCTTGCGCGCCTTCGCGGCCTTGCCGGCGCTTACGGCCTCGGATGCCGGCCGGCCCTGGCTGACGTCCGCGCGCATGCGCGTCGCGACCGTCTCCTGGTCGATCTGCTTGCCTTCCAGCTCGGCGGCGCGCGCAGCTCGTCGACCGGCGCTGTCGTAGTCCTGTGCGGACTCCGCGCGCACGTCCGTGGAGGCTTCGCGCAGCTCGCCGGCCTGAGTCGCCGCGGCGTCCCTGTCGGCTGGGTCGGGCTCGTGCTGCGCGGCAGCCTCAGCCTGTGCCGCCTGTGCGTCGAGCCGGTCGGCTTCGCTGAGGGTTACCGCGGCGTCAGCGCGGTCCTCCTGCTCCTTGCGGCGCTCTTCCTGGGCGAGTCGTTCGAGACGCTCCGCCTCCAGGCGGGCGACCCACTCCTGGACCCTGGCCGGGTCGCCGTCGAGGGCGTCGGTGTCGATGCCGTAGCGCTCGCGCAGCTCGACCTTCATGCGGTCCTCGGCGGTGCGCGCCTCGGGCTCGAACTCGCGCCAGGCCGTCGCCGTGGCGAACGTCTGCCCGATGCGCTGAGGGTCGTTCTCGTTCCAGAACTCGGCACCGTGCACCTGTCGCACCTCGGCTACCGCTGCGGCGCGCTCAGCCTCGAACCGGTCGCGCAGATCGCGGGCCTCCGTGGCTGTGCGGGCCTCCAGCTCGCGGGCGCGTTGTGCGATCGCCTGGCTGAGCTGTTCACCGAGCCGAGCACCAGCCGTCACGGCGACGCGCGCCATGCCCTCCAGGCTTTCTTCGATTCCGTCCGTATCCACCATTTCCGTACCCTCCTATCGCTCGGGGCCGCGCTCCGGCTGCTTCACGCTCGGGCTCACGCGCGGGCGGTCTGGCAGCTCGGTCGGCAGCGGCGAACCGATCTTGTTGACGTCTGTGCGGCCGGCGCTAATGCGCTGCTTCATGGCCTCCAGCTCAGGGTCGACCGGGACTGCCGGAGCTGGTGCCGGTGCGGTCGTTGCGTATGCCTCCAGGCGGGCGTGCACGGTGCGCAGATGGTCGCGCTCGGCATCCCGGATCGCCTGCGCCTGACGCAGCTCGCCGCTCGCTCGCGCGGCGTCGTGGACAGCCTTGGCGAGGTTGGCGAGCTGGCGGATCATAATGACCTGCGCGGCAAGACCCTGCCCGCCACGGGCACCCGATGCGAGAAGCATCGCCGTGCCGGCGAGCGACCCCATGCTGGTGGGCCTCGGCTTGATCGGCGTGCGCCACGTCTGCGCAGAGCGCGACAGAATGTCGGACGCGCGGGCGAGGTCGCCAGGCTCGTTCTCGACCGCGTTGGACCACGCGGCAAACGCTCCAGCCGTGTGTCGTGCGACGCGCGCCCACGTCTCGCGATCGTCGACCGGAACACCGCGCAGCCGCTCGCGCAGCTCACCCAGCTCGGCGTTCATCTGCTCGTACATCTGCGGGTCGACCTCGGTCGCCTCGCGTCCCGGCTGGACGACGCGGCGGCCGCGGTAGGCGGCGTTCCACTCGGCCGCGGCATCCGTCGCGCCGTTCGCCGTGTCGGGCCACTCGGCGCGCAGTCGCGGCAGCGTCAGGTCGCGTCCCAGGTGTCCCCCGCCGTACCAGATCGGCCGTTCGCCGGCCTCGGGTCGACGGGCCACGCTATAGCCGGTAATGACGTCCTGGGTGCCCTCCGCGAACCGGGGGCGGACGATGAGGCCGGACCGCCGCATGCGGCGCACGAACTCGCCCTCGTTCTCCGCCGCGGTGGCGCATCCGCGGACGGTTCGCGCGAGCGCATACCGGGGCTGATCGGTGCTCTTTTCTGCGGCGACTCGGGCCTGCCGGTCCGCGGGTGCAAGCTGCTCCCACGGCGGCGTCAGCTCGTCGCTGTCAGTGCGCGCACGCTCGTACTTCCACTCAGCGCGTGACCGCGCCTGCGCCTCCTGCTCGGCCGGGTCGTAGCCGCGCGTCGACCGCTCGGCCGACGCCGATTCCAGCACTTCCAGGCCGTACTTCTGCTCCAGTGCTCGTGACGCCTTCTGAGCACGGTGGAAGTCGTTGTGAACGCTCGCCTTCGTGCCGTCCTCGCGCACGAGGTTGACCACGATGTGAATGTGGTCATTGCCGTTCTGACTGACCCCGTGGCGGACGGCAGCCCACCGTGTCGGAGCCTTCGTCCCTTCGGCGTCATCGAAGTCCATCAGCTTCACAAAGTCGTTGGCGATCGCATTCCACTGATCGTCCGTCAGCATGCCCTCTTCGGCGCGCAGCGACAGCGAGCAATGCCACACGTGACCGCCCGCAACCTCCGTACCAAACGCCTGCTTGGTGCGGTCGAGGTGCCGCGCGATCGCGAGTGCAGAGTCACGTCCAAGCTCGGTGTCTGAGTGCCACGCCATGATCGCGTCATCGCCTGCGACAACGTGCGGCTCCGTGTGCTCGTTGTGGCGACCCGCTCCCGCGAGGTACGTCAGCAATCCGGACATGCGATCGCCGCGCACGACGTTCGGCATCATGCGCGGACTCCGAGCTGATCCACTACCTCGTCGATCTGCTCCGCAGTGCGTCGCACCACGGCGATGGTGTGCCGCAGCTCGTCGCGCAGCTCGACGGGCACGAACCCCTCGGCGTTCGTTGCGCGTGCGATCTGATTGAGGTTGTTACCGACGCTCGCGAGTGAACGGTGCAGCCGGAACAGGTCGGCAAGCTGCTCGCGTCGAGCTGTCGCCGTCTCCCCCGTCTCCTGTGCCGTGGCGCGCTCCACCAGGTAGCGCGGAATCGTCACGTCCTGGGCGAGGGCTGCGCGGTACAGCACGCCCTCTTCCTCGGGCGACACCCAGACCTCATGCCTGATCGTCCGACCGCCCTTGACGTTCTGCCGCCGCCTGCCCTTGGGCGTGCGGCGTTCTGGCGACTCGTTCGCCATACCAACACCACCTCTCTCATGCCCAGCGCAGCGACCCCGATCGGGGACCACACGTCCAGTGTGCCGCATCCGCGACCCCGTGTCGAGGATCAAGCCCCAGTTACCCCGGGTAACTGTATAGCTTGCTCCGTCTGGGACTCCTCAGAGGCCGCACCCGACGACAGGAGGGGGTGGAAGCGGCTACGCCGCTTCGGAGCCTCCCCGCGCTGCGCGCGCTCTGGTGTTTGACGGAACCGATACATACACTATGGATATGGCTAAAACACTCTCCGTTGAAGAAGCAGAAGCACGCGCGAACCAGCTCCAGCAGGAGCGGTTGAGCGCCATTCGGGGCCTCGCGGAGGCGCGTCAGAACGTCGTCGACGTGCGCGCCGACGCGGACCGCCGCCGCGCCGAGCTGGAGCGCGAACTCGCCGCCTCGGTGAGCGACGCTGAGCGCGACGACGTGCTGCGATACAACGCCGCGCTGTCGGCCGGATGGACCGACGCGGAGCTGCGCAAGATCGGCTTTGATGAGCCGGACAAGAAGCAGCGCACGCGCAAGCGCGCCGCGCGCAAGCAGACGTCCTCTCAGTCAGCTCCAGCGTCCGCGAACGGGTCAGAAGGTGGCGGCTCCGACCTCGTATAGTCCCGCACATTGCAGACCCCGCATCCGGCTTTCGGTGCGGGGTCTGTTGCGTCTCCCCGCGTCGCGGGGTTGCACTCCGTTCCACGGCCGTCAAGGGCGCTACGCGTCCCTTCGGGAGAGCCCTGCGGGCTCCCCTTGACCGCCCCTCCACTCCGTGCAAGGCGGCAAGTGTTCGCCGAAAGCAGGCAGCTCGGCGCATGCGCCGAACTGCTCACTTTCGGACGACACTAACCAAGGGAGAGGACGTCACGATGAGCACTCTGGTTGCGTTCACGACGATCACGACAACACTGCCGACACTGGACGACTCGCGAGGCAATCTGCTTCGGAAGGTTGCTGAGCGCGATCAGCAGCTCGCGGATCACGGGCGCTACGGTTACCACCTGCTGAACACGGTGACGGTCACGGGGGCGGAGTTTGTGACGGTGATCGACACGCTCTCGAAGGATGCCGATTGAGCGTTTAGGAGCGCTCGGGTCCGTTCGTCGATGAGCCCCGGTCGGAGACTGTCGGGCGCGCGACCGCGGCGCGCTGTTGCGTGCGCGCCAGGGCGGTGTCGACGAGCGTGGCGCTGCGTGAGCTGCGGGACTTGTCGACCTCGACTGTCGCCTGCGCAGGACGCCCCTCGGCGTCTGCTGCGCGCGCCTCTTCGGCGGTCGTGCGGAACACGCGATATCGGCCGACTGCGGGGCACTGCTCGGCTAGGGCGCGTGCTGCGGCCTCCGGCTTCGATCGGCCTCCAGGTCCATCGAACACGTCGCGCGCATACTCGCTGGGAACCCATCGGCCTCCGAGCGAATCACCGCCGTCTAGGGCGGTTGTGTAGGCATGCTCCCAGCGGCCGCGGATGCGCTCTTCGGACAGCTCGTAGGGAACCTCGACGTCGATCACGCGGACGTCGTATCCGGCCGCGGCAAGGCGCTGCCCGAGCGCCAGGGCATCCGCCTCGTTGCTGAGCACGGTGTCGATCACGATGTTGTCGCCCGCGGCGATCGCGTCGGCTCGCAAGCTCTTGGCGAGGTAGGACGATTCCTCGTGCACGAGGGATGCCAGCTCCAGCGGGTAGAACCTCTCCCCCTGCGCCTCACGCTCGCGAATGGCATCAGGCATCAGCCACGTGTCGTAGCTCCCGTCCTGCTGCGCCTCGCGCAGGAGCGACCGCTTGAACTCGTCCGCGTCGATCACGAGGTACTTCCCTCGGTGCTCTCCGAGCACGTCGGCCAGGACAGTGCTCTTGCCGGCGCCGGGAGGGCCGGCGAGAACGATCGCGCGGTACTGCTGCTCCACGTCGGGAGCCGCGGCGCGCGCTTCGTCGATCAGTCGTTCGTGGAGAAGGTCGCGCGCCAGTGTCGGCTCACCGCCGACCCACCACGCGGGGTTGTTCGTCGTGGCGGTGGGGGCATCCTTCGAGAGTGCCTGGCCAGGTTTGGACAGCTCGCGCACGGTATCCATGTGGCGAGCGACTGCATCGGAAACCACGCTCTAGTCGCCGTGCCGATCGTGAGCGTGGACCTTCCCGCTGCCCTTGCTGACCTTCACAACTTTGCCGCTCGGAAGGCTGACGGCGTGGATCTTGCCGGCGCGGCTGCTGCGCTCGGAGAACCCTCCACGAGGGCCCTTCACTTCGAGCTGCACGCCCTTCTTGGTCTTGATGAAGAAGCGGCCGTTCTTCTCGGTGACCTCTCCCCCGCCGACCGCCGTGGCGATTTCTCGAGCGGTGTCGCGCGCGCGATCCTTCGGCGAGACCTTACGCGGTGCGGGCGCTTCCTCCGCAGCCGGTGCCGGCGTGGCTGTGGAGTTGTGGCGGCGGTTGAACACTTCCTCGTAGACATCGTTCTCGATGAGCCCGCGACGTCGCGCGTCACTAACTTCGGACCAGGTGCCGGCCGGGTCGACGATGAGAGAGTCATACCCGTCTGTGCGGCCGCCTTCGACGTAGGGGAACCGTGTGAGTTCGTCGACGAGCTGCGCGCGGTCGATCAGACCGCCCGCGTAGCGCTGGCAAATCTCGTAGGGCGTCGCCCCGGAGAATCCGTCCAGCGGCATCGTGACCTTGGCGGCCGTGCGGAGCGCGCTGAGCACTGACGGCTGCGCGATCCCGAGCCATTTGGAGATCTGCGTCTGGCTGTAACCGCACTCTTCGAGCCGGCGCAGCTCGCGCCGGTAGTCCAGCTCGTCCATTTCCTTCCGGCGGCGGGCGCGCATTGCCGCTCGCGCCTCGGCCGGAACCTCTGCGATCGTCATAACGATCACCTCCTATAGAACATTCTATAAGAGACGGTTAGCGGGGTCTAGCGGTTGAGCGCACGGCGAACACTGGTGGCCCCAACTCCGAGCACGCGGGCGATGCTCTCCCAACTCTGCTGCTCCGCGCGCATGCGCTCCGCCGTCGCGATCCGTTCGGGCGTCATGACGCTCGGGCGGCCGCCGACGCGGCCCTGGGTCCTGGCGTAGTCGAGGCCGCGGGTCGTGTTCTCTCGGATCGTGTCGACGCGGAGCTGCGCGAACACGGCGACGATGCCGTAGAGGGCGCGGCCCATCGGTGTCGTGGTGTCGATCATCGGCTCGGTGAGGCTGACGATGTTCACCTGTCGGGCGTCGAGGTCCTGCAACGTCTCGATCAGGATGCGCTCACTGCCGGCGAGCCGGTCAAGCCGGCGCACTTTGAGGGTGTCCCCCGGCCGGAGGTAGTCGAGGCAGGCAAGCCACTGGGGGCGGTCTGCGACACGGCTGGATTCGCCGTGGTCAACGAACACTCGTTCGCAGCCAGCGGCGCGCAGCTCAGCCTCCTGCGCGTCCGGGTTCTGCTCGCGCTTGGAGACTCGGGCGTAGCCGACTTCGTGTGCCATGCCGAAAACGGTACTGCCGATGTTCCGGCGTGATTCTGTTTCGGCAGGGGGTTTCGGCGGATCATTTCTCGGCGTGTCGCGAACCTGGTCGTCGACGTCGACGAGGCCGCCGAAAACGATCGTTTACGGCTGAGCCCGCAGCTGAGTTGACCTACCATACCTATGGTAGGTATATTTGAAATGTGCCAACCAAAATCGAACTTCTCGATCACGCAGTTGAAGTACTTCGCCGCGGCGATGCCCTCACCCTCGATGCAGTCGCTCGCGAGGCGGGGTTGACGAAGCCCGGGGTGGTCCACCATTTCGGCACGAAAGAAGTTCTCACTGTCGCAGTCGTGAACCGCATCATCGACCGCTGGGAAGCGGATCTGCATACTCGGGCCTCGACGGATGCCGAGCCGATCGACAAGCTGCGCGCGTACGTCGACTACGCACTCAATGGCGACTTCGACTCCAGCGATCTCGCCCTGCTCGCGGACGTGAACCTGCGGGAGCGGTTGTCTGCGCTGTGGGCGGAACGCCTCACCCCGTGGCTCGGCACCGACATCGACACTGACCCGGCGAGCCGCGCATCACTTCGAGCCGCCCGCCTGCTGGCCGACGGCGCGTGGTTCAACGCTGCTCTCGGCATCCCCACCGTCCGCGACGACGAACGATCCGTCCTGCGCGCGATCGCCCTGCAACTCGTGAATGAAGGAGACCCCCAGTGACCAACAAAGCCAAAGGCTGGCTGTTCCTCATCGGCGCGATCGCCGCAGAGGTCACCGGCTCACTATCTCTCAAGGGGGCGCTCGACGCACCCGCCCTCTATGCACTCGTCGCAGCCGGCTACATCGGCGCCTTCGTGTTCCTCAGCCTCGTGCTGCGCACCGGCATGGCCCTCGGCGTCGCATACGGCATCTGGGGAGCCTCCGGGGTCGCACTCACGGCGCTCCTCTCCCTCATCATCTTCGGCGAACCGCTCACGCTCTTGATGGGCATCGGCATCGTCGTCGTCATCGCCGGAGTGCTGTGCGTCGAACTCGGCGCACAGGCCGGTCACAAGAAGAAGGCAGAGGTCGCGTGATGGTCTGGCTGTTCCTCATCGGCGCAATCATCTTCGAGGTCGTCGGCACGCTCTCCCTGCGTATGGCCGTCGACAAGAAGCGGTGGTACGTCGGCGTGGCCGTGGGCTACGTCCTCGCATTCACCATGCTCAGCCTCGCCCTCGCCGGCGGCATGGCGCTCGGCGTCGCCTACGGCATCTGGGCCGCATCCGGCGTCGCACTCACCGCCATCCTCAGCAAGTTCCTCTTCAAAGAGCCCTTCACCTGGCTGATGGGCCTCGGCATCGTCCTCATCGTCGGTGGCGTTCTCTGCATTGAACTCGGAGCCGTCCACTAACCCGGCGATCGTTTACAGCGGGGCTACCAAACGTCGGTCGGGTCAGAGATTCGCTGACATGCTCCCTGCCATACCCAGCACCGCAGCTTGTCGCCGTCGATCGTCACCTGGACGCCCACGGCGTCGGCCGTCCAACGTTTCACCTGGACGACGCACCGGACGTTCGTATCCCCGAACTGGAGCCAGGCGTGACCCCATATCGTCATCTGCTCGGGAACGATGGTGAGCGGCTGCGCATGCAATCGAAGCTGGAGGGAATCGAGGGTGCGCAGCGGCCCGCGCTTGCGCGCCTCGCGCAGCTCTCGCTCTTCGCCCCTCTGCGCCGGCAGATGCGGGTAGCGCTTGTTCGTTCCCACTGAGACATCGTTACGGGAACATCAGACGTCGAGCGTGGCTACTTCGCCTCGGGCGTCCCGCAGTTGGGGCATAGGAGGTAGCCGCCGTCCTCGTCGACGAACTCGAACACGTCGCGGCACCGCGAGCAGTTGATCTTGCCCTGGTGCATTCGCCATGCGTCGACGTAAAACCATGTTCCGTCAATGCCCGGGTAATGGCTCAGCTCGCTGTTGGTGGGACGCCGTGCGGGGAGTCCCGTGTTGTGACCGACAACGGTCGCACCGGACCTGCGGTAGAAGTCCGCGCTATTGTTCCGGTCGTCCACGAACCCATCGAGGTAGCGGCCACCATGAGGAAGAGCCCAGTACGCGGCCTCTGAAAGCAGCTCTCGGCCGATACCGGACCCGCGGGCCTCAGGCAGCACGAAGAGGGCGGCGAGGATTCGGTGTGTTGTCGCGAACTGCCGCGCGGCGTCGGGCTCTTTCGATATCAGCTCGTCGGACACGAACGGCTCGACCACGGCGCCGCCCAGCATCATCCCCCGGTCATCACTCGCACCGATGATGATGCTCGGCTCAGGGTGGGTGTCGTCTCCGAAGATCCTCCGGAGCTGCGCCGCTCTTCGCCGGTCGTCGGCCGCCACCATGTGCGGGGGCGCATAGCCGATGATGAGCTGCGCCGCGACGGTCTGCACAATCTGCCTGGCCTGCGGGGTGTCAATCCGTCCTACGCCCATCTGTCCTACTCGCTCTCTACCTGCACGGTTGTCTCTGGCGACACATGGCTGAATGTGCCAGCCGGGGCCTCAAGAATCGCGTCTACGACGCCCGGGGACGCCTCACTGGGGCATGCGTCCGTCGAACACGGCTGGAGCGTCACAACGCCCGTCACGCGCCCGTCGCGGATCCACACGACGTCGAGCGGCACACGGGTGTCCTGCATCCACACCTCCGTGCGCTGTGCGTGCTCGAGCGGGAACCACATGCCGGTGCCCTCCGGCACGCTGTCGCGCCCGCTGAGCCCTTCGCGCTGCGCGTCGGCGCTGGTTGCTTGCTCGGCGGTGATCGTCACCCCGTCGATGGTCACGCGCAGCTCGTCGGTGCCCGCTGAGCATCCGGCGAGTATCGCTACGAGAACGGCGGCCGCCGCCGCCGCTCTGAACGTACGGAGCATGGAGCTATGCCGCTTGGAAGGTGACCACTCCGCCGGACAGGACAAAGATCAGTCCCGCAGCGATGAAGCCAACGATGCCAATGACGAGACTTCCCGTCTTGGGTTCCATAACGCTTCTCGTGGCGAAGGAGTAGATGACAAGGATCACGGACGCGACGGCAGCCACGATCGCAACCCACTGGATGATGTTGTCCAGGTTCTCAAGCATTGCGGTTCTCTTTCGTCACTCCAGCGGCCGGCCCACGGGGCCGGTGCCGGGAGGCATCGGGTCGAAGTGTTCGCCGTCGTTGAATTCACGCTCCAGCGACTCAACGAGGCCCATCACGCCGTGCAACTGCATATCGGTCATGGTCCGCCAGCGGTACTTGTCGCGGCCGGCGAAGAACGCGGCGCGGATGCGCCCGGCCTGGTCGCTGTCCGCGTAGTAGTTCATCTTCGGGCGCGGCGGCATCTTCGCTGCCACTCCCCCGGCCTGCGTCGGCGCGGGGGCCGGCGCTGCGGGGGCGACTGCAGCCGGGGTCGGAGTCGGCTGTGCCGCCGGCACTGCCTGGGTGTTGACGGGCGTCTGCCCGCTGAGCGCGGACGTGCGGCGCTCGGTTCGCTTCGTGGCCATGTTCTTAGTTCCTTCCGGTGAGCTGCGTGAGGTATCCGTCGTAGATTGCCGCGAGCTCGCGCCAGTCCGGGCCGCCCTCATCGAGTCCAAGACCTTCCTCAGTGGCGTCCGAAATCGATTGGCGCTTCGGAACAGGCGGGCTCAGCAGCGAGAGGCCGCGCGCCTCGGCCGCCGCCTCGATTTCGTCGGCCCAGTGGCCGCCGCCGACCGTCCGCGCCTCGTGCTGGTTGAGCACGACACCGGCGACGCGCAGCCGGGGGTTGTAGCTCTGCTGCACCTGCGTGATGGTGTCGAGCAGCTTTGCGAGCCCGTTGGCGCTCCAGAGCTTCGTCTGGGTGACCACGAGCGCGCCGTCAGCGGCCGTGAGCGCGTTGATGACGAGCTGGTCGAGGTTCGGGCCACAGTCGATCAGGATGAGGTCGTAGTCGCCGCGCAGCGGCTCCAGTGCGCGGCTCAGCCGACCCTCTCGGGATGCTCCAGCTACGACGAGCTGATCGCGCACGACGCCGAGCGTCTCCCCCGTGGTCGGCACGACGTCGAGGCCGTCCCAGATTCCCGGCACGATGACGTCTGCGATGGTGTCGGGCGCGTACTCGCTGAGCACGTCGGCCAAGCCCGGTTCCGTTTCCCCTACGTCCTCGGTGAGCACGCTCGTGATATTGCCCTGAGGGTCGCTGTCGACGACGAGAACGCGCAGGCCGGCGAGCACGGCAGCACGGGTCAGGTGATAGAGCGTCGTCGACTTGCCAACGCCGCCCTTCTGGTTGCAGGCGGTCAGGATGATTGCCTGGCGCGTGGTGGTCATGGTCACGGGTTCCTCCCGGGTCGGATGATCTGAGTGTATCCCCATTAGGGACAATGCCTCTATTGGGTATGAGGAAAGGAGGGGAGCACGCGGAGCACTCCCCTCCCGGGCGCGGTCACTCGGTCGTGCCGCTGCGCTCCACGGTCACCGACTGGAGGTGCAGGCTCACGCCGACCTCATCGGCTCGGACTTCGTGCTGGATGCGCTCTTCGCCGCCCTCGGGGCGGTAGATGGTCGTGCGGTACTCCCCCGCGAATGTGATGCGGATGTTGCCGGAGCGCTCCGCGGCCTCGACGAGGTTCACCGCCTGGTTGCCCTGCACGGACACGTCGTAGCCGATCGTGCCGCCGTCCTCGTAGTTGCCGTCGTCCTTGCGGATACGGTCGGTCACGAGCACGCGAGCGTAGGTGTACGGCTTGCCCTTGTCGTTCTCGCGCAGGACGGGAGTCGCGGCGAGGTTTCCGGTGCGGGTGATGTAGCTCATGGTGAGCGGTTCCTTTCTCTCTGTGTTGGGGGTAATGCCGGTATTAGTACCAGTTTGCAACGGGTCAGAGCCCGTAGCGGTTGATGGTCATACGGTGCCCGTCCATCTGGGCGGGGTAGAACACCCACTCGATGCCGGAGCTGGTAGGCGGCTCGAACCGAACACCGCGAACGGGGCTGCCGGTGGTAATCGGTGCCAGCTCGTCGAGGACGGTGAGGGGCTTGGCATAGAACTTGCCGTCGAGGGCCGTCAGCACGTCCCCCTCCCGCAGGTCTGCCAGCTTGGTCACGATCAGCTCCTTCATGTTGTGTACCTCCATTGTACCTAATGCCTCTATTAGTGGCAATGCCGGGATTGGTTATCAGTCCTCGCGCGGGAGCATGATCGTCACGACGGGCTCGGCCTCGTCGCCGGGGCCGATATGCAGGGCCAGCTCGATCAGCTCGGCTTCGTTCCACTGCCGGCCTCGGTCCTCGTTCGGGATGCGGAACACGCGGAAGGTAACGCGATCGCCTCCCGGGGCGTTGCCCGCGGCGATGCCGGCCATGTAGAGCACGTCCCACAGCCGCCCGTCCTCATCCTGGGGCTCGGGCCTGTCGTCGTCCCACTCGACCGCCTCGGCCCATGCTGCCTTGGTGAGCGCGACGGGGATGCGGAAGCGAGCTTCGCGGGCCATGTGGCTGACGTCCACCAGGTCACCATCCGCTAGTGCGTCCTCGCGGGTGCGGCTGTGGATCACGCTGCCGAAGTAGTTCTCGATGCTCATGCTGTCCTCCTGTACCTAATGCCTCTATTTATCCGGCGGGACAATCCGCGGTTTTTCGCGCGTCTTGGTCTATGTCTCTATTGTATCTAATGCCTCTATTAGTGGCAAGGGTCATTCTCCGCGCGCGCGACGGCGGGCGAACTCCGCGATCTGCTCGGGGGTGTAGTTGGCCTTCATGTACCAGTGATTCGTCTGCTGTTGCCAGAACTCGACGTCTCGACGCAGCTGCTCGACCTCGGCCTGCAGTCGGGGAATCTCTTGGCGCATCCAATTGAATGCCTCCCACGAAACGGGGCCCCGCTCGTCCTGCTGTTCTTCGCTCATCGGTCATCCCATGTGTGCGGCGATACGGTCGATTTCGATGGGGTTGAATCCTGCCCAGTGGTCCTGATCGTCGACGACGACCACGGGAGCCTGCGCGTACCCGAGATCCTTGACGTACTCGAGCGCAGCGTCATCCTGGCTGAGGTCCACGACGCGGTAGGGGATGCCCTTGGCATCAAGCGCACGATAGGTCGCGTTGCACTGGACGCAGCTCGGCTTGCTGTATACAAGCGGGCGAAGTTGCATCGGATGAATCAATAGTGCCGTGATGTTGGCGTCTGAATCGGGCAGCACCGGGACTGTTCGACGCAGACTATCGCGGCTGACTGCAACCTTCTAGGGCAGCTGGTTGAGCGGCTAAATTGACGATCTCCTGATCAGGGGATGGATCGGTGAGCGGGGACGTCGCTAACAGCCAAGGCGACGACAATGCTCAATCGTGGATGCCTCGTTGCACTGGCAGACTCCGTGATACGTTCACAGCATGTTTGAGGCATCTGATGCAAGCGTGAGGATGGTTTGGTGACCCGCGAAGTCCGGTCTCTTGCGCCGGTGCTGCTGCTGGATCCGGCGCGGTCGACGTTCGACGAGATGTTGCGCGGGTACGCCGTGTCGATGCGTTCGCGTGGCCTGTCGGAAGGCACCATCCGGGGAAGTCAGTACGGCGTGAAGCGGTTCTTCCGTTTCGCGGGCACCTACCCGTGGGAGTGGCAGCCGCAGGACGTAGAGGACTTCACCTCGTCGTTGCTGGCAGGCCCCGAGCCGTTGGCGCATTCCACGATCCGCGGCTACCACCAGGTGTTGAAGGGCTTCTGCGGGTACATCTCGCATGCGGCCTACGACTGGGTGGACGTCTGCATGGAACGCTTCGGGTCGGCGCCGGCTCAGATCTGCCATCCGTGGAACACGTTCGCGCACCTGGCCGAGTTCGAGGCGAAGCCCGCTCGACGGCCATTCGGCTACGACGAGCTCGAGGCGTTCTTCGCACATGCCGATCAACGCGCGCACGACCTGCTCGAGGACCGCAAGAAGGGCGCATTGCCCGCACTGCGAGATGCGCAGTTCTTTAAGACGGTCTATGCATTCGGTCTGCGGCGACGCGAAGCGGTGATGCTCGACCTGAACGATCTCCGTTCGAATCCCTACGTTCCCGAGTGGGGCGCGTATGCGAAGGTGCAGGTTCGATACGGCAAGGCGATGAAGGGGTCACCGCCGCGCCGCCGCACCGTGCTGGCATGCCCGGAGTTCGCGTGGGCATCCGAGGGGCTGCGCTACTGGGTCGAGGAGGTGCGGCCCCGGCTGGCCGGTGAGAGCGATGCGCTCTGGGTCAGTGAGAGGCGTGCCCGCATCACGACCCGCACGGTTGATCAGCGGTTCGCGGAGATCCGCGACGCGGTCGGCCTGGATCGCGCGTTGACGTTGCACAGCCTCCGCCACTCCTACGTGACCCACCTGATTGAGTTCGGCTACGCCGCCCAGTTCGTGCAGGAGCAGGTCGGACACAATCACTCGTCGACGACCGCGATTTACACGTCAGTTGGAGACGACTTCAAGAACCGGATCTTCCAGGAAGCGCTGCGGCGCGTGCTCGGAGAAGGAGCAACCGCATGACCCGACTGTTCGATTGGCACCTTCGCCGCAAGCTCGCCGAGCGCGGCCTCTACAAGACCACCGAGCTGGTGCCGCTGCTCGCCGAACAGGGCGTGCAGCTGTCACGTGAGCAGGTCTACCGGCTGGTCACCTCCCCTCCGCAACGCCTGAACATCGAGGTCCTCGACGCGCTCTGCGTCATCCTGGACTGCACCCCGAACGACCTGATCAGCTTCACCGTCGCGGCACGCGAGCAGCCGAAAGCCGTGGGCGGCGCCACCGTCACCGACATCGGCACGCTCAAGACCGTGCCCGCGCGGATCACCCGACCCGACAGGTCGTGACCTCGCGACTCTCCACCGCGCTTCCCGACAACATCGCCGCCCTGATTGACCATGGCGACCCGTGGGCGACGATCGGCGCGGAAGGAGTGCGTGAGCTGCTCGAGCAACTCGCCCCCACACCGGTGGGGCAGGGCCATCTTCGCCGGTTCCTCACCGACGCCGACGCGACCTGGATCACGGACGCGGACCCGCACCTTCCCCGTCAGGCGCAACGGCTGCTGCGGCTGCTCCGAGATCGCGGGATCCCGGTCGCTCTGCCTCTCTGCAGCGGTTGCGGGCGGGAACAGCTGCTCACGCAGACGCTCGAGGATGGGCGACGGGTCTGCGACAAGTGCCGGGACGCTCGATACACCCGCCGTTGTGACGGCTGTGACATGATCCGGAAGATCTCGCACCGCATCGACGGGAAGAGCTTCTGCGGCACCTGCCGTCGGCAAAGGCCAGAAGCGAAAGAGACGTGTATCCGCTGCGGCCACGACCGGCTCGTCCAGAACCGCACACCGGACGGCCCGGTCTGCCCGCAATGCGCACCGGGCAAGATTGAGCCTTGCGTGCACTGCGGCCACGAACGACGAGTCCGAGTCCGCTTCCTTGGCGGTGCGACCTGCGAGCCCTGCTTCAACGTTATCCGCGGCACACGTCGCCCCTGCCCTCGCTGCGGCGCGGTCGGGCTGGTCGCGTCCGTCACGGACGATGGCACCCTCGCGTGCTCCACCTGCACCGGGGTGCGATCGCGGTTCATCTGCGCCGACTGCGGCATCGAGGACATCCGCAACGGGAAACGCTGCTACCCATGCCTGGCGCGCATCGCTCTGGACGACCTGTTCGCCGCGGGAACGCCCGCCCGTCGCGAGGCCCTTGAGCCGCTCCGGCAACGCTTGCTGCGACACCCGGAACCCAAGAGCATGGCGCGCTGGCCCGGCCGCAGCGCATCCGCCGCGATCCTGCGCGAAATCCTCACCGAGGACATCGATCTCACCCACGAAGCGTTGGATCAGCATCCCACCGTTCAGGCAGTGAGCCTGCTGCGCCACGCGCTCGTCGACGTGGGCGTGCTCGAACCGCGGGACACGGCATGGGTGCAGTTCGTGGCCTGGATCGACAGGTTCCTCGACGGCCGCCCCGAGCAGATGATGCGCACCCTCGGGCCCTTCTGCCGGTGGCATGTTCCGGCCCGCACCCGCCTGCTCATCCAACGCAACGGAGTCACCGAGGGCACCTTCGTTCGCGCCCGCCGCATCTGCCGGATCGCCGCCCACTTCCTCGCCGACCTCGACGCTCATCAGCTCGAGCTGAAGACCGCATCACAGCAAGCCGTGGAGTCCTACCTCGACCGGCACCCGCGTCACTTCGAGCCACTCGCCGTGTTCCTGCGGTGGGCATCGCACAGCGGCGCCGCCGACCGCATCCACCCGATCCCTTCCCGCTACGCGGATCCCTACACCGCCTACCCGATCGACACCTACCGGGCATGGATGCGGCGGTTCGCGACCGACGAGACGATCCAGCTCCGCACCCGCATCTGCGGGCTGATCGCAGGGATCACCGGCAGACCAATCACAACCATCTCCGGACTGACCACCGCAAGCATCATCGACAACGGCGACGAGATGCAGCTCCGCCTCGGGGTCACGCCGGTCCAACTGCCACCGCCCTTGCCGGCGTTGATCCGGCGGCAGCTCGCCACGCCACGGCGCTGGGACACCGAATCGACATGGCTGTTCCCCTCAAAGCTGCGCGCCGGCGCACACGTTCACGCCAGTCGGTTCGCCGCGGACCTGCAGAATCTCGCCTGCCGCATCGTCGGACTCCGCGGGGCCGCACTGCTCAACCTCGCCGCGACAATGCCCCTCGGCCCGCTCTGCGACCTCACCGGCATGTCATCGAACGTCGCCGCACGATGGCAGATCGTCGCCGCGTCCGCCTACGCGCAATACCCCGCGATCCGACTCTGATCTCAGGCGCTGCCAAGCAGCCCGGAGACCTGCTGCAGCGCGTCCGGGGACGAGTCGTGACAGGGACACGCCCGCTCCTGGGAACTGGTGAGGAACTCGTCCGCAAGGCGTCGACCGATCCTCTCGTGCAATAATCTGCGTATGCATGCAGATTCGAAATGTTCGTTGTCGACGGAGAGCGAGTATGTCGAGCTCGCGGTCGAGGTGTTCTCGATGCTGGCCGACGCGACCCGGATCCGGATCATCCTCGCGCTGCGGGACCAGGAGCTGTCGGTGAATCACCTGGCGGACATCGTGGACAAGTCGGCTCCGGCGGTGTCGCAACATCTGGCGAAGCTGCGTCTGGCGCGAATCGTGCTGACCCGACAGGAGGGCACGAAGGTCTTCTATCGGCTCGCGAACGAACACGCCCGGCAGTTGGTCGCCGACGCGATCTTCCAGGCCCAGCACACCCTCAGCAGCGATCCCGCCCACCACCGCGGCGCGCACCCCGCCCCGGAGGCGATCCGCTGATGCTGCGGGTGCTGCGCAACGGCACCTACGCGAAGCTGTTCTCCGCGCAGGTCGTCGCCCTCCTCGGCACGGGCCTGCTCACGGTCGCGCTGGGCTTGCTCGCGTTCGAGATCGCCGGTGACGCTGCGGGGTCAGTGCTGGGCACGGCGTTGACGATCAAGATGGTCGCCTACGTTGGCGTCGCGCCACTGGTCGCCGCGGTTGTCGATCGGCTCCCCAAGAAAGCGGTCCTGATCGCCGCCGACCTGGTCCGCCTCGCGATCGCGCTGATGCTCCCGTTCGTCACCGAGGCCTGGCAGATCTACATCCTCGTGTTCGTGCTGCAGTCGGCCTCCGCCACCTTCACCCCCGCGTTCCAGTCCCTGATTCCCTCGGTCCTCCCAGAACCCGACGACTACACCCGCGCCCTGTCGTTATCCCGACTTGCCTACGATCTCGAGGCCTTGCTGTCCCCGACGATCGCCGCGGCGCTACTGACGGTGATCAGCTACAACAACCTGTTCGTCGGCACCGCCGCGGGGTTCGCGGGCTCCGCCTTGCTCGTGCTGTTCTCGAAGCTGCCTGCTCACCCAGATGACGGGCCGGCGCTGCCGTTCTGGCAGCGACTGCCCCTGGGCGCGAAAGTATTCGCCCGCACCCCGACGCTGCGCTTTCTGATGCTCACCAACATCGTCGTCGCCGCCGGCACCGCAATCGTCCTCGTCAACTCGGTCGTCTATGCCCGCGGCGTGTTCGGCCTCGACGACCAGGCTCTCGCTCTGGCGCTGGCCTGCTACGGCATCGGATCGCTCGTGGTCGCGCTAAGCATCCCTTTGCTGGTCGGACGGCTCGGCGTTATCCGCACCATGACCACCGGCAGTGTCATCATCGTCACCGGGCTGGCCGCGGCCATCGTCGTCACCTCAGTCGCCACCTCGAACGGGACCGGCTGGTTCGTCCTTCTGGGCACCTGGGTGCTTCTCGGGATGGGAACCTCGCTGGTAAACACGCCCTCATCGAGGCTGCTCGCCGACGCCTCCACACCCGCGAACCGGAATCTCGTCTACACCGCCCAGTTCGCCCTCTCCCACGCCTGCTTCCTGATCACCTACCCCATCGCCGGATGGCTCGGCGCCGCAAACCTCACAGGCGCGGCGATCACCCTCACCGTTATCGCAGGGGCCTCTGCAACTGCCGCCATCGTGCTCGCTGCGATAGGCCGGCTGCGCACCGGCAGTGACCGGACGGTCGCGGCGACCAGCGGCCCGCAGTAATCGGTCAACGGCCCAAAGGCCGATTGAGCGTCATCGCCACGGCCAGCCACCAGCACTCGATTCGCTCCGCCATCGTGCTGTTCCCAAAGGACCGACAATTGTCCCGCAGCCCGCGGGACAACTGTCGGCGCCCCTCGGGCTGCCCACTCGTCTCGTCCGCCGCACCGCTCGGCCGGACGAGCAAAACTAGCGAAGTCTAGGGAAACGCTAGACATCCCTAGACTTCGCTAGATCCGCCAGGCGACCCGGTAGTCGGGATGATCTGCATGAGCGAACGCGAGCTCCCGCAGCACCGCCTCCAGAACCTCCGCCGTCGCAGCGGCGGGAGTGGCGGCGCGGAACATGTCGACAATCCGGCGCTTCGCGGCGCACTCCGCTAACACGCGCTGATAGTCGATCGCAACGATCATCCGCTCCGGATCGAACGCGAACTGCGTCGCCCACACGCAGAACCCGGTATCAGCCGTCGGCGACACCGCCGCGACATGACCCGCGATCCGCTCATCCTCCTCGATCCGCGCCAGCAGGAACGCCACCAGCCCCGTCGATCCCTCCGTCATGGCAACCTCCTCAAGAGCAACCTGCCAGGATCGCACATCTCAAGTTGTCCAACGACTCGTTGGAGAATTTGCGCGATCAACGCCGATGTCGGAGGGGTGCTGCACAATCAGGCATCACCACCGACCCGACTCGCACACGACAGGAGCACTCACCTCGCACCATCAGCCGTTCCTTGATGACACGCCGTCAGACCAATCGGCGAACATGCCCGGCAAACAATGCATTTCTTATGCTAGCCTGGTGGGCGGAGGTGAAGGATGGCGGATGCGGCGATCTCGATGATCACCCTGCTGCGTGAGGCGAAGGGCTGGAACCAGACCGAGCTGGCACGTGAGGCAGGGGTGTCGCAGGCGGTCATCTCCCGCCTGGAGACGGGGGCGCTGGAGCTCACCCCAGATCGCCGGGACGCGCTCGTGAAGGCGCTGGACTGCCCGCCGGAGATCCTCGAGGAGCAGCCCACCGTCCCGGGCCTGGCGATCAGCTGCCTGCACCACCGCCGCCGGGCGAGCACGATGACGGTCCGCACGATGCGGCGCATCGAAGCGCTCACCCACCTGACCCGGCTCACGATGGAGGGCCTGCTCACCGGGATCGCGCCGCGGCCGCAACGCACCCTGGTCCGCGACCCGATCGATCTGGATGGCGATCCGCGCGAAGTCGCTCGTCGTCTCCGGCAACGCTGGGACCTCGGCGACGGCCCGATCCACAACCTCGTCGGCGTCGTGGAGTCCGCCGGCATCATCGTGATCGAACGCCCCCTGGCCACCCCCGGGCAGGACGCCGTCTCCACCTGGCCTGGCGACCAGTCCCGGTTCCCGATGATGCTGGTCACCAAGGGCCTCGCCCCCGACCGGCTCCGGTTCACGGTCGCACACGAGCTCGGGCACCTGCTGATGCACGACATCCCCGGCCCCGAGCAGGAGGACCAGGCCAACAAGTTCGCCGGCGAGCTGCTCGCACCCGCCGACAGCATCCGCCCCGACCTGACAGGGCTGCGCACCGGAGAGTTCCGGCGTCTGCTGACCCTGAAGGAGAAGTGGGGCATGTCGATCGGCGCGCTGATCCGCCGCGCCTACGACCTGGAGATCATCACCGACCGGCAATACCGCGAGTTCAACATGCGCCTCGGCCAGATGGGCTGGCGCAACAGCGAACCCGGCGACGTGGCCGTCGAAACCCCGTCCACCCTGACCCAGATCATCAACGCCCACAAGAACATCCGCCACCAGAGCGTCGCCGACATCGCACGACTGGCGGGCATGACCGAAGACGGCTTCCGCCGTCACTACCTCGGGGAGACCCCGCAACCCGAGAACCTCGTTCCGATCACGTTGGGAGCCGCAACATGACCGACCTCGCACCGCCCTCCGGTCACCATCCCGCCCCGGTTCCCGCCGGGACGGGCATCGACAGCGCCATCCTCATCCACGCCCCACAGTCCAAGGTCGACCGCGTCGCCGCGTTCAGCCGCAACGCCGGCATCACCGCCCTCTACACCGTCGCCGGCGGCAACAAGACCGCGGGCGCCGACAAGCTGCTCACCACCCACCGCTCCATCGCCGGCCCCGACGCGCGGATCCTGTTCGACGCGAACCGCTACTCCGGCAAGAACCGCGCCACAGGCGACGCCCCGCTCAGCCTCGAATGGGTCACCTGGCAGCTCGACCACGGCGCCCCGGTCGCGCTCACCGACACTGGCTACATCAGCCTGGAGAACATCGCCCAGGTCGACCTCGCCCTCGGTCGCGGCGCCGACATCGCCGCCCAGGCTTCGGGGAGTGTGATGACGCTGCTGCCCATCGAGTCCCTCATCCTGAAGAACTCCGCCGAGCAACTGCGCACCGCGATCGACCGCGCCGGCGTCCCCGTCGCCCTCGCCCTCGGCCACAGCACCGACCCGTTCGGCGCCGTCGACACCGTCCGCGGCCTGCTGCACGTGCTCGGCTCACCGGTGAGCATCGCGCTGCTGCGCACCGACCTCTCCGCCGTCGCCGCGGTCGCTGCCGGCGCCCAGTTCGGCGCAGTCGGCACCAGCAGCACCCTCCGCCACATCTGGCCCTCCAAGGGCGGCGGCCGCAGCCCCGGCACCTCCGTGCTGGTCCCGCGACTGATGTCCTACCACCTGCTCGAGCGGCTCCCGCTGGTCGCGGCGCAGGTCCCCGCGGACTACTTCTGGTGCGACTGCAACATCTGCGAAGGCGGCGCGGTCTTCGACCACGTCACCGAGCACACCGCACCAGAACACAGCATCGGATCGATCGCCACGTTCGCGGCGAACCTGCTCTCCGGGACCCGTGAGGAGAACCTCAAGTCGTTCCGCGAGAAGGCGATGAACGCCCAGACTCTGCACTCCGAGATCCAGGTCGAGATGGAAGACGTCCGCTGGGCGCCGGCCCGCTCACTGGACTCCTGGGTGAGGGCCCTCGACGGCCGGTAACGCGCACGGCAGCGCGTCCGACCGGATCGCCCACTCGAACAAACGCTCCTCATACACCCGACGCCACAACGGGCTCAACGCCGAGCCCGCACGCACGCCGGCATCGCCGCCCACATGCACCTCGGTGCTCGACGCGTCGCACACCACCAGCGCCGTCCCCTGCGCGTCGAACTCCTCCGCGACCATCGGAGACCGGCGCGGGAACGCGGGGAACATCCCGATCGTCCTGGCCAGCGACCGCAGCGGCCGCAACGCCCGCCTCGTCGGCGTCGGCGCGCCCACACCGATCATCGCCGCGACCCGCAGCACCGTCGGGCATCCCGCATCCAGCAGGTCGCGCACGGCTTCCGTCGACACCGCCGGACCCTCCATCCGGGTCAGCCGCGCCGACAGCGCGCGCCGGTCCCAGACGACCACCGGATACACGTTCGCGTCCAGGAACGTCGTCAACGGGATCACCGCCGCGCCGGGCAGCAGCGTCGTGGTCGCGTGAGCGGCCGCGGCATCCCGCAGCCCGAGCTCACCCCATGCGCGATCGGCGACGTTCCGGCGGGGAGCCTGAAGCACGTTGGAGATGCTCATGCTGCCCTCTCCGGCTCAAATTGCAGACGAGACCCGGCTAGGACCTCCACGACGGCGTCATTCCGCGGCCGAGCATAGATCGCGCCGCCCACGCCAACCCCGAGAGTCTGCATCACCCACGGCGGAGTCACAAGCTGGCCCACCTTTGACACCATTTGAGCACCCTCCTCACCCTCCTCTGCGCGACGCACACACACCACCCCCTCGGTCACCTCGAACCGCACCCGTCCCGGCACATCGATCCCCGCGGACACCAGCACGCGCCGCGGGATCGACAACTGCCGCCGCGCGCCGATGATCCGCGGCCCATGCACCAACAGCGCACTCATGCCTTAACTTTAAGACGATTGAGAAATAGGGTCCACCGGCGCGCCGATTCGCCTGCCACGCTGGGACGATGAGTACCCCGAGCCAGCCTCCAACCAATGCCGACAGCGTCGCGGGCTTCGACCGCACCATCCCACTCGCCGTCGAAGCTCTCGAGCACCGGGCGCGAGACGTCGAGAGCGTTGCCGGCGCCGGCGACGAGGCGGCCGTGGTGAAGGCATACGCAGCTGCGCGGTTCTTCATCGTCCAGGTCGACGTCGACATGCGCGTGCTGTTGCGCGCCATGGCCGCAGACCCTGCTGCGCGGGTCACGACCGAGAAGCTCCTCGCCCTCGTCCTCCGAGAGAGCATCGAAGGCGTCTACCGAGTCCTAGGAGACCTCCAACGCACCGCACGCACACAGACCGGACGCTTCGCCAACTTCATCGACATCCTGGGGCTCACAGCCGCACAGAACACCTACAAGGCAAGCGTCCGGGATATCGCCGACGACCGACCCTTCAAGGAGACGCTCGTGCAGATCCGCAACGAGGTCGCCGCACACATGTTCAGCGACGATGTCGGTATCGAATCAGCCGCCGCGTGGGTCGTCTCTCGCTCCGTCATGCCCAAGACGGACGATGCCATGTTCAACAGCTTGATCTTCAGCCGCTCCATCCAAGTCCTCCGCGCTCTCCACTCTCTCGACGAGGCACTCGCGACCATCCGCCGAATGTGATCCCGGAGCGGCCACCTCGACCCGCGATGGGTCACATCCACAACTGAGAAGTCATCCGGCAATGCTCACTGCGATTGAGCACTTGCACCAGACCGTCAGCTCGTTCTCGATCATGTCCCTCTTCCTCTCTCGATCAATTCGCTGGCTCGTTCCTGATAAGCGGAGCAGTGCCGCAGCAGCAGGGCCGGAACACAACCGCAGGCGGCGGGGGAGAGAATTTCGTCGCGATGTGAGGGAGCGTAGCGACCGCGTGGCGAAAATCTTGGAGGAGCCGGCCCCGGAGGGGCTTGTGTGGAGGACCGCGGCGGCAATGATGGAGCGTCAGGAACGATGCCCGAAGCCCGATGAATACCGGCGACCCGCAGGGGAGCACGCCCCGACGCGCAGCGGCGCCGGGGGAGTGTGAGGGGGTTGCTCCCCTCGCGCCGTGCCCCGGAGGGCACGGCTAGGGCGGCCTACTGGGTCGCCCACGTCCACGCGGCCGCGGTGATGGTGTCGAGGTCGTCGAGAGCAGCACTGCCGGATGCGGTGACCACGGTCACGCCGTCTGCGCCGCGGCGATCGGCCAGCCACTCGTATCCGGTAACCTCGCGCTCCGGGTCGTCGCTGGCACGGTCGCAGATTTCGGTGAACCCGATTCGGGCATCCTCGTTCTGCTTGTAGAACACCAGGTGCCCGTATCCAAACGTCTCGGGGTCCTCTTCGCAGAGGTCGAGGCCGGGGACGGATGCCGCGAGCTCGTCGAACTCGGCGCGCAGCGCCTCGGCGGGCGTGCGGTGGTGCGCGTCGCCTTCCTCGTCGCTCCGTGCGTGGGCGTTGATCCATTCGAGCGCGGCCGCGGTACGGCCGCAGGAGCGCAGCAGACCGGCGAGGGCGTCGACCTCGGTGCAAGTGAGCGCCTTGGCGACGTCGGCGGCGGCGTCGCCGCTCCAGACCTCCAGGAACCAGTGCAACGGCGTTCCCGGCTCGACGGTCTGAGCGGCTGGGGTAGCGGTGGTCGTGTTCATGGTCGTATCTCCCTTATCCCTTATGCCTCTATTAGTTCTTGGTGATCTGCTCGGCGGTGCGGTGGTCCTGAATCTCGGCGTAGGTGACGCGATCGGTCCAGCTGTAGGCGGTTTCGACGCTGACCGTCTTGGCGTTCACTCGGGCGACCTTGTGCCAGTAGCCGCGGACCTTCACCGCGTCGCCCTTGGCGATGTTGTCGCGGCTGTATCCGGTCGCGCGTCCCGTGGCGATCTGGTCGGCCCGCACCTGCTCCCAGTAGGCGAGCTGGTCGCGCAGCTCGTCGAGCTGCGGCGCGTAGGCGGCTGCCCGCTTGGCCTTCTGCTCATCCGTCGCGGGGCGGTATCCCGTCTCCCGGTCGTACACGTCAGCGACAATCCGGCGTTCGGTGCGGCGAATGTCAGCGCCGATCTTCTCGATGCGGTTGGCGACGGTCACAAGGTTGTAGCGGGCGTCTGTGGTGTGTGCGGCGGCCTCGGCTCGGCGGGCGGCTTCCTCGGCGTCGTTGTGGGCGTCGATGCTCCGGCGCATGCTGTTGTGTGCCTTGTCGATCGCGCGGCGGTGGCGGCCTTCGGAGTGGTGGCCGACCTTGATCGGCTCGCCGCCCTCGGGCAGGCGCGCGACGTCGCTCAGGTGCTTGTTCCATGCGGCATCCGAGTTGGTGGCCTTCCGGTCGGCCTTGGCGTCGAGCGCGGCCACGCGGTCAGCCTGGCGGGCAATCTTCCCGGCCTCGACTTCCGCCGTGCTGCGGGTCGTGAGGTCGATTTCCAGCGGTGCCAGCTCGAACCCTGCCGCCTCCAGAGCTGCGGCGGTACGGGTGATGACGTGATGCTGGGGGAGACGGTCGCGGCTGTTCGGAACGAACCACGCGCCGATGCTCCGACCCCAGCGCCAGCGGTTCGCCTTCAAGATCGCGGCGGACCCGTCGCCCTTGGCAGTGCCCTCGATGATCGTTCCGGCCTCGTGCGTGTGCGTGATGCTCAGCATGCTTCGTTCCTCTCTCCACCTCGTTTTTTTGCCTTGAAGGCACGAATGTGCCGGTCAGGGAGTGCCGCCTGGGGCGACAACCCGAAGGGCGGCGGCGGAGAGAATTTCGGGTGCGATGAGAGGGAGCGGTAGCGACCGCGTGCCCGAAAATCTCGGGGGAGCCGGCCCCGCGCAGCGGGGCTTGCGTGGAGGGTGGCCGACCGTAGACTGCCGCAGGCTTCAAGGCCAAAAAACGTCAGCGCGCGGATGCGCGCTCGAGAACAGTCGGCGCGCAGCGCCGTCGTCTCAGACCGGGCCGGCCTCTGTCGGCGGCCCGGTCGCTGTGCCGACCTCCGTGGCGGCACAGCATGGCCCCGCGCGGTGGCGCGGGGCGGCTGGCTCTTATGGGGATATTGCCTCTATTAACTCTCATCTGAGAGCATCGCGGCGATCTTCTCGACGGGGGACAGCGGGTATCCCCATGTCTGGAGCGTCTGGAGGTAGGTCGCCGTCTCGCTCCGGGGAGAGCGCCAGGTGTCGCGGCTGGTCTGCTGCTCGATGCCGCCGAGGACGATCGCCACGGCGACGTGCGCGGCGCGGGTCGGGTGCGCGGTGAGATATTCGGCCAGCTTGTCGCCGTAGCCGCGCTCGACGCCGAGGAATTCCTGGGCCTGGCCGTTGCCGTGTCCGATGGACTGGCCGAGGTCGTAGCCTCCGGTGGCCAGGATCGTGGCGACGACGCTCATCGCATCCTTCGGCAGGGTCTTGCGGGCCAGGAACGCGGCGACCCACTCGCGGCGCACCGCCTCTGCGGCGTCCCATTCCTTGTTGTTGGCGATGAGCGTCTTACGCTCGGCCTTCTGCTCGTCGGTCATCGGGCCTTTCGCCGCGCCACTGGTGGCACCGGGGCGGAGGATGAGCCCTGCGGCGTCGAGGTCGTCGACGTAGTACGTCACCTCGAACTGCTCGGCATCCCACGCGCGGACGTGCGCCGCGATACCGGTCTTGCCCTCCACGTAGTCGCTGGTGATCCGGTTGCCGCCCTCGTCGGTCACCTGGTGCAGACGGTAGGGGGTCGCTTCCTCCCAGCTCGGGGAGGACGACAGGATGCGGTGCCCCTTGGCCGCTACCTCCGCCTCGACCTTCTCGCGGAGCACGGCGGCGGCTCGCTCGTTGCGGGCGCGCTGCACGGCGACGGGGAAGTAGTCGGGCTGGCTCCCGGCAATCTCGGTGAGGTCAGCGACGGCCTGGGGGTCGTCCTCGAACTCGATCAGCGTCGCGGCCTGGTCGAGGGTCAGCCCGACCTCTGCGACGAGTCGCGTGCCGGTGTCGCTGGAGGCGACAGTCAGGCCGGTCTTGATCGTGTCGCGCTTGGTGCCGGTGCGCTTCGCGATCTGCGTAGCGCTGAGTCCTTCCAACTCCAACTGCCGCCAGGCGTCGAGTCGGTCGCCCTCTCCGAGCGCTTCGCGCTGGTCGTTCTCGACCAACTGCTCGATGATGCGCTGGGCGGTGTCCGTGTCGTCGACGTCGACGACGTAGACGGGCATGGTCGCGAGGCCGACCATCTGGGCGGCGAGGGTGCGGCGCTGGCCGTAGCGGACGTGCACGCCCTCGCTGTCGCGGTAGGCAACGACGGGCTGGAGGACGCCATTTGCGCGGATGCTGTCGACGAACTCTTTCCCGAGGGTGGCTTCGGTGCGCACGTTCGTCGCCACGTCGATGGTCTGGGGGTCAATGTGCTCGATGGTTCCGGGCGTGGTCGTGGTGGTCATGTTCATCCCTTTCCCCTCCACGTTTTTTTGCCGTGAAGGCACGAATGTGCCGGTCAGGGAGGGCGTGCGCAGCGTCAACACGGAGTGCGGTGGGGGAGAGAGTTTCCGGTGCGATGTGAGGGAGCGCAGCGACCGCGTGTCGGAAAGTCTCGGGGGAGCCGGCCCCGCTCGCGGGGCTTGCGTGGAGCGTGACCGACCGTAGACTGCCGCAGGCTTCACGGTAAAAAACGGCGCCCCGCAGGGCGCGAAGGATCTGCGGCCGTCAGGCCGTCCCCCTGGTGTTGAGGTCGGCTGTCCATCCTTGTGGGCGAGTGGAGCCCGCGTCAGCTCGGGTCGTCCACAGGTGGTCAGGCGGCCGCTCGGTGTGGGGCGGGTCAGGCTTTGGGCCGGCGCACCTTGGGGGTGCGCGGGAACTGGCGGTGCATCTGTGCCAGGATCGCGTCGATTTCGGGCTGCTGGGCCGCGATGCGCTCGCGTAGCTCGGCATCCGCAGCTCGTCGAGCGGCGGAGTCGACACGGTGCCGCTCGCGCTCGGCCTCCGCTCGAGCGCGGGGTGCCAGCTCGTCGACGGCGATCGTCTTGCCGATGAGCCAGAACAACCAGGCGAGCGGATCGCGCTGCTCGGCCGGCTCGACGTCGGCCCGCATGCCGGCACGGTAGCGGTCGACGTGTTCGAGGACCTGGTGCGCGGTCCAGCCGCGCTCGACGAGGCGATGCCTGGCGATCGCGTCGCACACCTGGCCGATGTGGCGGCCGCCGATCCACACGGCGTCGCTGCGACCGTTCGGTGTCCGCACGTAGACGCGCTGCGGCTGCGCGCGGGGGGTCCGCAGGAGCCGGGGCAACCGGTCGACGAGCTGCGCGGCGAACTGTTGGACCGCGAACGGCCAACGAGGCTGGGCCTCGACCGTCTCAACCACTCCTGTCATAGCTGGTCGGCGCGGAGCGCCGGCCTTTCGCGCGCCTCGGGCGCGCTTTGGTGAGTTCTCTGTAACGGGAGAGGTTTCGTTAACTGGTCCCGAGAGGGGTAGGGGGGTGCCGTCCACAGAGTGAGGGATCGTGAGCGCTCGTGTGGAGGCGGCTGCGCGCTGGTGCTCTGCGCCAAGCGCACGAGCTTCGGCCAGCTCGTCGAGGGAGAGGCGGTTGCGGCCGCGGGCGCACTCGACGACGAGGCCGAGCCGGGAGAGGAAGCGCATGATGCGCTTCACTGTGGCTTCGGCGTAGCCGATGCGTTCAGCGACGGTGGCGTGGGAAATGGCGACGTCGCGGCCTGTGGAGCGGTCTGCGGCGGCTGCCCACTGCCGCGCGGCTGAAAGTACCGTGCTGGGGCCTGCGACGCGCAGACGGCGACGTAGAGCCTCCACGCTGGGGAGGGCCAGAGCGAACTCCACGGCGTGCAGCCAGTCGGAGGGCCGGCAGACCGGCACAGCGGCGTAGACGCCCTCCTGGGGCGTGAGCATGAGCCCGCGGCCGCGGTTGCGCGGCCCGCGGGTTCCTCGGCGGGCCGGAGGCCGGTCAACGGTTGACCGGTCGTGCACGGGCTCGGCGGGGCCTGTCGGCCGTTTGGGGGACACGTCGCGGCGTGTCGGAGCCGATTGCGCGTGGAAATAGGCGGCGTTGGGCGTTATGATGAAGTCACCTTCCTGGCATGGGTAGGTACAACGAAGCCCCGGCTCCCGGCCGGTTCTTCCTCACATCGCCTTCATCTGTTCCTGTCGCCAAACTTCGACAGATGAGGCACTTCGAGTTTCGAGGCCCGCCCCTGGCGGGCCTCATCTCGTTAAGCGGCGTCGATAGGCAGCTCCCCGTCGTGAAGCTCCTGCTCTGGCCAGGTCACGGGCAGGCCGCGACTGGTCAGCTCCAGGTGCTCGATGATGTGCTCGAACATCACGGCCGACGAGACAGCTGCTTGATCCGCGAGGCGGTCAAGCCGTTCTTTCGCGCTGCGCTCGACGACGTAGCCGAGCGGCACTGGGTCTACCAGTGAGCCGCGAGGACGTCGACGAGGGGCCATGTGAGCGAGCGTAGTTCTATGCCAATGGTTAACGTCAGAGTGACACGCCGGGGGGGTCAACCTTGGGTTGAGGGTTGTTCGCGGCCGGTGCGGCTCTGGAGCTGCACGGTGGTGTCTCCGAGCTGAAGACGTGCGCTGGCGGCGATGATCGTCGGCGTGTGGGGGGACAGGGCTTGGCCGTCGACGTATGTGCCGTTGCTGGAGCCGTGGTCGGTGACGATGAGCCTGCCGGCGTCGTCGACGTCGACGAGCGCGTGGGTGCGCGAGACTTCGCGGCCGGGGCTGGGGAGCTTCACGGGAGTGTGCCCGTCGATCGCGTCGGGGTTGCGGCCGAGAACGGCCGGAGCCGGCGTCGTGATCGTCTCGCCGCTGTCGAGCTGCACGATTAGCTGCGGCCGCGGTGCGCGGACGAACACGGTGTGCTCATCGACCTCGGGCAGCGGCGTAGCTGTGCGGCGGTATTCCGGGGCAATCGCGGCGGGCACGGTGGCCTGAGTCGCCGGGGGCGGAGAAACGGGAGAGCGTGGGGGAGTGTCGCTGAGCTCCACGCGCAACGGCTGTTCGCTGCCGCATGCGCCGCACGTGGCAGCGGTGATGATGACGAGCTGCTGGCACTGCCGGCACGGGCCGTTGACGGGGGTCAGTCGGGACGCATCAGCGATCGTGTTGCCGGTGTCGATCGGCTGGACGACGCCGTTGGGCCGCACGGCGATGCGGTAGCGCTGTCCGGCCTCGTCGACGTCGACCGCGACGGGTCGCGAGAGTGTGTCTGCGAGGGCGGCACAGCGAGCGATGATGCCAGCCCGCATGCCCTCCACGGTCGGGGAGGCGCAGCCCTGCGGTGCTCCGTTGATGCGGAGCACCGCAGAGACGTGTTGGGCCTCGGATCGAATCTCGACCTGGATGCGGGGCCAGGTCCCGACCTTCTGAGCTTCGGTCATCCGCGCGGCGCTCCGTTGAGGCCTCCGGCGACCGCTGCGCCCGCAGCGAGCCATGCGCGCTGCGTGGCGGGTCGCAGGCTCTCGTAGGTGATCTGCCCGTCGACGAGGGCAGGATCGTGTGGAATCATCACCGCGGCGCGCGTGAGGGCGCTGTACCCGTTGGCGACGTGCTGCATGTCGGCACGGGTGGCCTTGGGATCGGCCTGGGTGATGACGGTGACGGCATCCCGCGCGAGACGGGCGGAGCGTGCGTCACGTGTAGCTAGGTCCTCCAGGAGCAGTGCGCCGGCTTCCGCGTGATCGTCTCGGGTCGTCGTGGAGACGACGAGCTGGTCTGCCAGGTCGATCATGCGCAGCCACATCGGGTCGCTCTCATCGTTCCCGCTGTCAATGAAGATGAGCCGGTAGTACTTCGCGGCGACGGCGTGGATCGCGTCGACGTCGGTCGGCGTGATGCGCTGTTCGTTTGCCCGGGCGGTGGGATTGGAGCGCAGCACGTCGAAGCGGTCGCTGGTCTGGTGGTGCACGAAGTGGGCGAGGTCGGCCGCCTGTGCGCCCGTGCCGAGCAGCCGTTCGGCGTGGGGCAGGAGGTCGAGCAGCGTGCTGGCGTGCGGACCTTGTTCGGTGCGCCAGCCGAGCGTGCCACGGGTCTGGTTGTTGTCCCATGCGAGAACGCCTGCGCCTCCGTACCGCGCGAAAGTCGCGCTCAGGAGGATGGTCGCGGGCGTCTTGCCGGCGCCACCCTTGCCGTTGACGACGGCGATGGTACGGGGGCCAGGCCAGTGCTGGCTCACGGCGCGCTCGTCGGCGCGCACGGCGCGCTCTGCGTCGCTGGGTGCCATGCGGATGCCGGCACGGGTGAGCGCCCCGCGAATGCCCGTCGTCGCGGGCTTCTCGATCTGCTCCTGGGTGAGGAACGACGTGCGCACCTCGCGACGGGTCACGGGAGCCTCTGTCGTCCAGGCGGCCGCTCCTGTGGCCTCTGGTGCGACTGTGGGGGCCGGCGCTGCGGTCGGTGCGGGCAGCGGCGGCCGCGGCGGCACATCGACTGCAGGAGCCGGTTCGGCGGCGACTGCAGGAGCGGGCGACGGTGCGACTGCAGGCGGCGCAGCTTCCGTGGGAGCGGGGACGTCGGTGATGACGTCCTGGGCGGCGGCGCGGGCCGCGCCTCGAGTAGTGGTCGCGGCAGGTGGGCTGGTGTCCTCGCTCACCTGTGCGTGTTCGTCGACGATCAGGTGATAGGTCGGCTCGACGCCGCCTGTCGTGACTTTCACGGGCCGGCCGAGTGCACGGGCCTGGTCGGCGGCGAGCTGCATGAGCTGGGCGCGGGTCTGGTGCACATCGGGCGTGGTCACGTCGTGTCGTCGTCCCTGCACGATGAGCGCACCGGTTCCGTCCTCGTGGGTGAGGGCTTCGATTCGGGGGAAGTTTGCTGCTTCGCTGGTCATGTTTGTCTCCTATCCGAGGGTGATGCCGACTGCGAGCATGAACGGCTCGGGGTCGACGGCTTCGCCGTTGATGTGGACCTCGTAGTGCAGGTGGCAGGCGGATGAGGTTCCGCTGCTGCCGACTTTGGCGATCTGCTGGCCGCCGACGACTTTGTCTCCGTCCTTGACGAGGATTCCGTCTGCGTACATGTGGAGGTAGACGGTTTCGACCCCGCCTCCGTGGTCGATGACGATGGTGCCGTTTCCTCCGTATCCGACGCCGAACCCGGTCGCGACGACGGTGCCGGTCTGCGCGGCCCAAATGGGCGCGTCGCAGCCGGGGGCGAGGTCCGTTCCACGGTGGAAGGAGCTGCTGAGGCCGTTGGGCGTCATGACGGGTTCGCGGGGGCCGAAGTTGCTGCTGATCGGTCCGGCAGCGGGGGCGGCCCAGCCGTCTTTGTTGACGGTTCCGGGCACGAGGCTTTCGCCGTTGCACACCTGGTCGCCGGTGCCCTCGGTGAGGCCGGTGTCGACGCCGGCGAGGGCTTCGACGATCTGCACGGCGGTGTCCCAGTACTTCTCGTAGTGGTACGGGTCGGCGTTCACCTGCGTGCGGTGAGCGACGAGAGTGGGCGCGAGTGCCTGTCGCTCGGGGTCAGGGACCTTCTTGACCATCGCGTCGTAGAACTTTGTCGACGTGATGTACGGGTCCATGCGCTCGGCCGGGGTACCCCAGCCGTCTTGCTGCTGGAATAGGCCGATCGAGGTCGTGGGGGTGCCGTCCGGGTTGCGGACGCCGTTCGTCTCCCAGTCGCCGTAGTCGATGTTGACGAGCGAGGATTCACCCATCGCCGTCATGACGCCGATGGTCTGATCGCGCACGCCCAGACCTTTGTCTGCGCCGGCCTTGATGATGTGCGCAGCGTTCACGAGCTGATCGTGACCATACCCACCGACCTCGATGTTCGGCACGGTATCGGGGTCGATGCTCACACTGGTTCCTGGCCCGCTCTCGGGGTTGCACGCGAGTGCAGCCGTGGCGAAGAGAGGGATGGAGAGGATGCCACCGAGCAGGAGCGCCGGCACGAGGATCGCGACGACGGGTCCGAGCTTCTTGTTGTTGTCGCTCATCAGCGCACGCCCTCGGGCGGGGTGAATCGGGCGACGAGCCAGGGACTCGCGCCGTCGAGGCGCGTGAGTATGAGCGTGTAAGGGCCGACGTCGGTCGGCACGTCGATGTGCACGACCATGGCGCTGGTGTCATCGGTGATCGAGCCGCTGCCGGTGACACGGCTGGCGGGTACGACGGATGCCTGCACGTAGGCGTAGTCGGTGCGGGCCTGGGGTGTCAGGAGCGGGGAAAGCTCCTTCCACCAGGTGTCCTGATCGAGCGCGGGGCGGGCGAACGCGGCCATAGCCGCGTCCGCCGCCTCGATCGCTGCGGTTCGGTCTGTGTCGCTCCAGGTGGCGACAGGGACCGGGGCGATGGTCTGCCCCGTGTCCTCGTCGATGTATCCGGGCGGCACGGTCGGGAGGCCGGAAGGGTTCGGCATGCTGGGTGTGACCGACGGAGAAAAAGTATCTGTCGGGTATGTGTTCGGGTAATCGCTGGCGTTCGTGCATCCAACGGCCGTCAGCGCCACTAGCGCTACGGCCGTGATCGCCGGCCACACTCGTTGCATGAATCAGTCCTCCGTTGTCTGCTGCTCCCGGGTCGACCCCCGCCGCATCTGGTCCTTCAGCTCATCGCGAATGATGATCCACCCACCTGCAACCTCGTAGCCGGGGATCTTCCCGGCTTTGAGCATGCTGTAGACCCCCTGCGGGGTCTTGCGCACGAGAGTGGATACCTCCTTGACCGTCAACGTCTCAGGGAGATTCGCGAAGAGGGCATCGAGCGCGTCGTGGGGGCCGCCCATCACACGGTGCTCTCTTGTTCGCATGCCACCAGACTATAACAGAACGTACTAAACATGGGTAGACGGTTTGGTGTTGGGGGGAGACACCTAAACATATTCATCTTGCTCCAATCGTGCTAGATGGGTTAGTGTGGGGGGGAGACCACAATTCATTATCGGGGGGGTCATAACGATGAGCGAAGGGAATCCGTGGGTCAGTCGCCCAGCTGTGGAGCCGACGCCAGTTGAGCCGCTGATCGAGCGGTCAGCGATTCCGACCGGTCCGACTGCTCCGCAGCTCGGCGTGCCTGCGCCCGAAGCGGCCGACCGACTGCCTTTCCAGTACGTCGGCCACTGGTCGCCTCTCTGGATCGTCGGTGCACACGGTGGCGCGGGTGAGTCCACGCTTGCCGCACTGATCCCGGGAGCGACCGTCACGGATCACCACTGGCCTCAGCAGGCCGGTGGCGTCGTCCGCGCTGTTGTGGTCGCTCGGTCGAACCTGCGGGGCCTGGCCGCTGCTCAGGTGGCCGCACAGCAGTGGGCGTCGCGCCTTGTCCCGGGCGTCGACCTGCTCGGCCTTGTCGTCATGGCCGATGCCCCTGGCAGACTTCCCCGCCCGTTGCGCGACCGCTTGCAGGTCGTCGCGGGCGGGTACGCGCGCACCTGGACGGTGCCGTGGATTGAGACGTGGCGATCGAGCGAAGTCGACTCGGCCGCCGCCCCGCGTGAGGTCCGTCGCGTCGTCGACGAGCTGACCGCACTCGCGAACACCCAACAGAAAGGATGAGGCCAATGCCTCTGATTGACACCCTGCTCACGGCAGCGGCACTGCTTCCGGCCCAAATTCCGGACCCGGGCCCCGTGCAGCCTCCCGGGACTGGCGGCTTCACGACCGTTATCTCCTGGGTCAAGTGGATCGGTTTCGCCCTCGCTGGCGTCGCGATCGTCATTGTCGCGATCCGCATGTTCTTCAACAGCCGCCGGGGTGAGGGCGGCGAGCACGCCGGCGCGCTCGGCTGGATTCTCGGTGGCGTCATCCTGATCGGTGGCGGCGCCGGTATCGTCTCGGCGCTGATGGGCGGTTAACCCATGTCCCTCGACGACGAGACGACTCAGCAGAGTCCGTTCCGCCGCCCCGGCTGGATCGCCGCGGCGGTGGTGGTGGGCCTGCTCATCGTTGCCGCCCTGGTGGTTTGGATCGTCAGCTCGGTGTCGTCCTCGGACGACCCCGAGCCGGCTCCGCAGCCGTCCGAGTCGTCGACGTCCGCCCCGGCCCCCTCGGAGGGGGCTGCGGGCGGTTCGTCTATCTGCGGGCTCGACGTGGTGGAAATGACCGGCACGCTCGACACGGCCCCTGCGACGACCTGGGACTACGCCGGCACCACACCGTTCCCGGTGTCCGATGAGTTCGGCCCTGCCGACACGACGGACGCTGGTATCAAGATGTGCTTCGCTCGGACGCCCGAGGGTGCCGCTCTCGCGGCCTCTGTCGGGGTGGGCTACCTGCTGAACGCCGACACGGTGCAGCCGTGGCGTGAGTACGCGCTGGCTGCCGGACCCATCCGCGACCAGCTCCTGAACACGCCGTCGACCTCCGAGTCGTCGCCCGAGATTCGCAACGAGGTCACGGCGTTCCGCCTTCTGAGCTATGACGGCGACTCCGCTCGAGTAGACGTCGGCGTCACGGTGACCGGCAACGGAAAGACCGGCTACCTGTCGGCTGTCATCCCCCTCATCTGGGAGGACGGCGACTGGAAGGTGAACTACTCGGAGAGCGACCTGACAGCGCGGCCCGCGCAGCTCCCGAATCTCGCCGGCTACATCTACTGGGAGGGATGAGGACACATGTGCTCGATTGTTGACTGGGTTGGCTGCGGCGAAGACATCGTGAACTCCGTCGTTGGCGGCGCGATTGAAGACATGGCGAACGCCGTCATCGAGGGCGTCGGCAAGGTCATCGCGTCGTTCGGGACGATGTGGGTCAACATCGGCACACCCGTCCTCACGGGCGGCGACGGCGGCTCCGCGGCAGGTGCGGACGCCGGTTTCTCCGCTCCGGTCCTCCAGGTGCTCGGCTACATCACCTGGATCGGCTACGCGGTCGCGATCATCGCGATAATCGCACTGGCCTCGATCACGACCGTTAAGGTTCGCCGCGGTGAGGGGCTGCTGGCCGTAGGACGGCTCGGCATCATCCTCGCCGCGGTGATCCTCATTGGTGGCGCATCCGGTCTGGTTGCGGGCCTTCTGCCGAGCGGCCCTGTCGGTGCCGGCGGCGCGGTCGCATTCCTCCAGGGCTCGCTCTGGTGGATCATGCTCGCGGTCGCGGTCGGGGCCACGATCGTCGGCGCAATCCGCATGGCAGTGACGATGCGCGCGGAACCCGGCAAAGACGTGTTCTTCGGCCTCCTGCGGCTTATCGTGGTCGCCGGGGCAGGCGTCGGTATCGTGGCCCTGCTCGTGCAGGCGGCCGATGCCTTCTCGGTCTGGATCATCGATCGTTCGACCGATTGCAACCTGGCGAGCGGCGACAGTACGTGCTTCGGTCGGAACATCAGCAATCTGCTGGTGCTGACCACGACGGGAACGGCGGGCGCACCAGGTCTGGGTGCACTGCTCGTCATCATCCTGGGCGTCATCGCGATCATCGTCGCGGTGGTGCAGATCATCCTCATGCTCGCTCGCGGCGGCATGCTCGTGGTCCTGACCGGCATCCTCCCGCTGTCGGCCGCAGCCGCGATGAGCGGTGAGTCCGGCAAGGGATGGTTCAACAAGAACGTGGCCTGGCTGGTCGCGTTCATCCTCTACAAGCCCGCGGCGGCGATCATCTACGCGGCCGCGTTCCAGCTCGCCGGAACCGACGTTTTCAAGGACGACGGCACGGGCCTTATCTCGGTCATCACGGGCCTCATGATGATGCTGCTCGCGCTCGTCGCGCTGCCGGCGCTCATGCGGTTCGTGACACCGATGGTCGGGGCTATGGCAGGCGGCGCTGGAGGCGGCATGCTCGCCGCGGCCGGGGTAGCTGCCGTCCCCAGTGGCGCAGCACAGATCGGCCGTCTCGGCGGCGGTGCGGGCGGAGGCTCGACCGCTTCCCCGTCGACGGCTGGCGCGACCGGCTCGACAGGCACGGCCGGGTCCACTGGCTCGGCTGGTTCGCAGGGCCAGGCCGGGGCTGCTGCTGCCGGTCGGGGGGCCGCTGCCGGTGGTGGAGCTGCGGGCGGTGGAGCTGCCGCAGGTGGTGGAGCCGCCGCCGCTGGTGGTGGAGCCGCCGCTGCGGGCGGTGGTGCCGCCGCTGGCGCATCTGCCGGCGCGGCCGCAGGCCCGTGGGGGGCCGCTGCGGGCGCAACGGTCGGTGCGGCCAAACAGGTAGGCGATGCAGCGAAGGGCGCTGCACAGAAGCTAGGCGATCAGGCGACAGGAGAGGGTCCAAGTGGCAACCGTTGAACCGTCGAGCCGACAGGCTCGGACATATGGGAACTGGCACAAGGGAATTTCGGCCGGCCTTCTAGGCCTCGGCGCGGTCGGCACTGGTCTGCTGCTCGTCGGCATGCTCGTCGTCGTCCTCGTGTTGATGACGCGCGGCATGCTCGACGCGGCGATCACCGCCGTGGTGATCCTGCTGCTGCTCGTCCTGCTGATGGTGCGTGACTCTCACGGGAAGAACGCGCTGTCGCGGATCTCTGAGCGGGCGGGTCACGTCGTCTCCCGGTCGAAGGGCGCGAATGTCTACCGTTCCGGCCCTACCGGCCGCACGCCGTGGGGGACCAACCAGCTCCCCGGCCTCGCGTCGACGATCCGCCTCAGCGAGCACCGCGACTCCTACAATCGACCGTTCGCGCTCCTGTTCCACCCGGCCACGGCGAACTACAGCATCGTCATCGGCACGGAGCCCGCCGGGGCCTCGCTCGTCGACGCAGAGCAGATCGACGTGTGGGTGGCCGACTGGGGCCACTGGCTCGCGAACCTGGCCGATGAGGCCGGGGTCGAGTCGGCCACGGTGACGATTGAGACGGCTCCCGATTCGGGCACACGTCTGCGCCGTGAGGTCGAAATGAACATTGACGAGAACGCACCCGCGTTCGCTCGAGAAATGCTCGTCGAGGCCGTCGACCGCTACCCCGCGGGGTCAAGTGTCGTGCGTGCCTACGTCACGATCACATTCAGCGCGGCCGCCCGTCAGGGCGGTAAGCGTCGCAAGCCCGACGACATGGCGCGTGAGCTGGCATCGCGTCTGCCTGGTCTAGACGCCGTCTCCCGAGGTGTAGCGGATGCGCACGACGCGCTGCTCCGACATCGCCTCCTCCAGCGCCGACCGGACCGCGCGCGACGGCGACGGGGGTGCGTCGACCCAGACGCGGTGGGCGAGCTCGTCCGCACCGGCGCGGGTGCGCGGGTCGAGGACGTCGATGATCTTGCTCACGGCGGCTGCGGCCAGATC
>NZ_LBCR01000011.1:0-13761 GCF_001005635.1 Microbacterium sp. Ag1 | reverse complement strand
ATCGTCCTCAGCGCGATCGGCGTCGTGCTCACCCTCGGTACGAGCCTGTTCGCCGCGGGCGCCTGGATGGTCCGCCGCATCGCCGCCCGTATCGACGCCGTCGACGAGACGCCCAGCACCCGCATCGACTCCGTTGCCGCCGACGTCCCCCCTCTCAAGATCTCCGTCGCCCGCCTCGCCGGGCCACCCCGGCACCTGCTCAGCGCCCACCGCTGAGCTGAGCAGCGCAGTCGGAGGGAGCTACCGCAGCACGAGGGCGGCGGCTACCGCAGCACGAGCGCGGCGGCGCCGATGAGCGGCCCCTCGTCGCCCAGCCCAGAGCGCACGACTCGGGCGCGCCGCGAGTATTCGTGCGCCGCGCTGGCAGTGAGCGCTGTCTGCACGAGGTCGATGTAGTCCTCGGACACCCGCGAGAATCCGCCGCCGATCGCGACGACGTCGAGGTCGACGAGGGTCGCGGCATCCGCCAACGCACCGCCTACTTCGCGGGCGGAGCGCTCGATCGCCGCACGAGCGACAGTGTCTCCGGCGGCTGCGTCACGGGCCAGATCCTCCCCGGTGGCACCGCTCCAGCCCTGCGTCTGCGCCCAGGCGGCGCTCGCCGGCCCGGAGGCGATCTCCTCCAGGGTCAGACCACCCTCGCGACGCACCTGACCCAGGTGGCCGGCGTTGCCGGTGGCCCCGGGGATATAGGCGCCGTTAGCGACGAACCCGCCGCCGACACCGGTCGAGACGACGATCGACAGCGAGGCGCCGGCGCCCTGCGTGGCCCCGAGCCAGGATTCGGCGAGGGCGAGCGCACCGCCGTCGTGACCGAGCAGAGTGCGCACGTCGCGCCCCAGCACCGTGGACGCCGCCGCGCGCACCGAGTCCTCGAGACGGAACCCGCGTGCCAGGGGCATGTTCACGGGCATGATCGCCCCGACCGTGCGGTCGATCGGTCCGGCGCTGCCGACGCCGGCCCCGACGAGTTCGGCGTCCGCGGGTAGAGCCGCCAGCGCGTGCTCGACGATCGCGACCACCGACGCATCGAGTGAATCGAGAGTGGCTTCGCGACCCGTCGCCTGTCGACTCCGGCTTCCCTCGACGAGCCGGCCGTCTTCGCCGACGAGCGCGGCTTCCATCTTCGTTCCGCCGACGTCGACGGCCAGGGCGTAGCGCGTCACTGCGGGTCGAGTCCGAGGTCGTCGAGGTCGAAGGCGGCGCGCCACTCGAGACCCTCGGCTTCGATCGCGGCCTGCGCCCCGGTCTTGCGGTCGACGATCACGGCAACGGCAACGATCTCTGCGCCTTCCTTGCGCAGGGCCTCGACGGCCTTGAGCGCCGACTGCCCCGTGGTCGAGGTGTCTTCGAGCACGACGACACGCTTGCCCTTGACGTCGGCGCCTTCGATCTGGCGGCCGCGCCCATGGTCCTTGGGCTCCTTGCGCACGACGAACGCGTCGAGCGGGGTGTCGGTTGCGACCGAAGCGTGCAGCACCGAGTTCGCGATCGGATCGGCACCGAGCGTGAGGCCACCGACGGCCACGACGTCGAGGTCGCCGATCAGGTCGAGCATGATGCGACCGATCGCGGGAGCGGCGCGGTGGTCCAGCGTGAGCTTTCGCATGTCGACGTAGTACGTCGCCTTCTTGCCGCTGGAAAGGGTGAAGTCGCCGTGGAACACCGCCTCGTCCTTGATGAGGTCGAGGAGCGTCTGGCGGTCTGCGTCGAGTGCGGTCACGGCATCCAGTGTAGGAGCCTGGGGCGCACTGCGCGGATGCATGAGGTTTGACCGCATGCATGAACGTCCGGCCATGCGGCTCATGCATCCGTTCGGTGGCCATGCAGGTGGTGGCCATGCAGGTGGTGGTCATGCAAGGTGGTGGTCATGCAAGGTGGCCGTCATGCAGGTGGCCGCCACACAGGTCGCGGGCGACGGACCCAGTGCAGGCTCGGGTGTCGGATCCCGCAACTAGGCTTGACGCATGCGCTTGGCCACCTGGAACGTCAACTCCATCCGCACCCGCGTCACCCGCACCGTCGAGTTCGCCGTCCGCGAGGACATCGACGTGCTGGCGATGCAGGAGATCAAATGCAAGCCGGAGCAGTTCCCCTACGGACCGTTCGAGGAGGCCGGGTACCACGTCGAGGTGCACGGGCTGAACCAGTGGAACGGCGTGGCGATCGCGAGCCGCCTCCCGGTCACCGACGTGCGCACCTCGTTCGACGGCATGCCGGGCTTCGCGAAGGGGCATGAGGGGCCGGATGCGCCGCTCGAAGCACGTGCGCTCGGCGTGATGGTCGACGGCGTGCGGGTGTGGAGCCTGTACGTGCCGAACGGCCGCTCGCTGGAAGACCCGCACTACCTCTACAAGCTGCACTGGCTCGAGCAGCTGAAGAGATCGACGGCAGCCGAGCTGTCGGCGAACCCCGATCTGCCCCTCGCCCTGGTGGGCGACTTCAACATCATCCCGTTCGACGTCGACAACGGCGACCCCGACATCGTGGTCGGCCGTTCGACCCACGTGTCCCCGCAGGAGCGCGACGCGTTCTTCGCGTTCCAGGATGCCGGGGTCACCGACGTGGTACGCCCCCTGATCCCGGAGGGCTTCACCTACTGGGACTACCAGCGCCTGAAGTTCCCGCGCAACGAGGGTGTGCGCATCGACTTCGTGCTCGGTTCGCGCACGCTGGCCGAGGCCGTGCAGGGCGCGTCCATCCACCGCGACGAGCGCAAGGGCGAGCAGCCCAGCGACCATGTCCCGGTGGTCGTCGACCTCGACAGCCGTCGTCTCGGGACGGGCGGCGCCGATGACGACGACGACATGCCGATGATCTTCTCCTGATGGCCGATCACGTGCGCGTGCGGCTGATCGCCACCGATCTCGACGGCACCCTGCTCGATTCGTCGTCGGCCGTCACTCCGCGCACCCGCGCCGCGCTCGACGCCGCCCGAGCCCGCGGGATCCACGTGGTCCCGGTCACTGCGCGCCAGCCGATCGGCCTGCGTGCCATCGCTGCGGATGCGGGGTTCGACAAGTGGGCGCTGTGCAGCAACGGCGCCTATGCCGTGCGCCTCGACGACGGGCGGATGCTGTTCGCCGAGGAGCTGCCACCCCAGACGATCCGCGCGCTCGCCGAAGCTCTGCGCGCGAGCATCCCCGGCCTGCTGTTCGCGAGTGTGCGCGATGCCGGAGAGACGTTCGTGGCCCAGGACGGCTACGCCGCGATCGCCGCCCTCTCCGACCACAAGCGCGACCCCGCCACGATGGGCGGTGTCCCACTGGAGCAGGTGCTGTCCGCGCCGAGCCTGAAGTTCGTGATCCGCCACCCCGAGCTCGCCCCCGCCGCCCTGTTCGACACCCTGCGCTCGCTCGGACTCACCGGCTTCGAGGCGACACTGTCGGGCGCCCCGTTCGTCGAGGTCATGGCGGAGGGCGTCTCCAAGGCCACCGGCCTCGCACGACTCTGCGAGCATCTCGACATCGACCGCGCCGCCGTGGCGGCCTTCGGCGATGCGCTCAACGATGTCGAGATGCTCCGCTGGGCAGGGCACGGCGTCGCGATGGCAGGCGCCGAACCCCTGGTGCAGGATGCGGCCGACGAGACGACAGCCTCGAACGACGAGGACGGTGTGGCGCAGGTGATCGAGCGGCTACTCGGCTGACGAGCATTGCCCCGCAGGTCGTCAGTGCGGGTGCCTTCGACTCATATGCCAACGGAGCCGGCGAAACGCGAGTCAGGTCGTGTCGCGCCGGGAACAGGGCTCGGAAGATACATCGCCTTCCGGTGTCAGCCACTCACCGGGAGCGAGGCCGCCTTCCGGGATCCTGAAGAGCGCAGACGTAACCTGTCCCAGCGCTTCGTTCATGTCCAGGAAATAGCGCACGCCGGGTTCAAGGGTCGGCTTCAGGCTGACACTGTCGACAAGACCCGGATTGTCGCCGCCGACCAGGAGGATCTCGCGGGATGCGACCGAGAGGTCTCCGGACGCATCCCAGATGTGCTGGCGTCCTTGAACACCGGGAAGGTCAGGTCGTTCCTCCACATAGACCTCGGTGATCGTTCGAGCCTCGCATACCGCGACCAAGAGGTTCTCACCGTCAGTGCCCAACTCGTACGGCCCGTGCTGATATGCGGTCTCACATCCCGCGAGAACGAGCACTGCTCCTGCCACGGAGGCTAGCGCAATCACACGATGTGAGCGCGTTCGCATCAGCCGCATCGCTCGTACCCTCCTCCTGGAAGCGCCGATCTCTCGATCGGGTTGAGGCATCCAGCCCTCCCCCATGATCGCAGGCTGAACATGAGCGGCAGGTCCCGGAAGCAACGCGCTGCAGCAAGGGTGCTCTTGAATGCCCCTTCGAAGTCTTCTCAGCTCAGGAACGCATCCGCGCCAGTGAAGATTCCGAAGCCGATGAAGAGGATTCCCACCACGAGCATCCTCATCGGGCTCGTCTCGGGTGGCGTCAGATCGTCGGCCAGTGGCGCTCCCTACATCCGCTCGATACCACGGTGGAAGACCCGTTTCATCACTCTCTCGTCGATGATTGAGATGGCACGGACGACGCGTTCCTGAGCCGTCGACCTCGTCTCAGCATGAGCAGCAGCCCGACCGCCGCGAGGCCGAGTGCCATCGTCACGGTCGAGACCGGAGCTTCTCCGCCCGTGTCGGCCAGCCCTGCACCTGGCGTTACCGCACCGCCTGCAGGATCGGCCGCCGCCATGATGATCAGGGGTCCGCTGGCGAACTTCGACGTTCCGAGCCGGGCGAGGATGTAGTGCTCGCCGACGACGGCGTCGAGGGGGATCCGGAAGGCTCCCGTGAAGCTGCCGTCGGCGTCCGCGGTCAGAGTACCCAACCTCAGTTGCTCGGGCTCCACGAAGAACTCCAGCAGCGTCCCCGGGACGAAGTTAATGCCCGAGATCTGGAGCAGCTCACCGGCGCGCACGCTGGTGGGCGAGAGCGTGATCGTCGGGACGCGCCCCGTCCCGCACTCCACGGTCAACGTCACATCGAGGTCGGTGAGATTCCCGCCAGCTCCGAGTTCGAAGGGCGTCGCGTTCTCCAGCGTGTGCGCGCCCCCCACGAACTGAGTGCAGAATCCCTCCGCTTCGACTCCGATGCGGTAGGTGCCGGCGGGAAGCGGTCCCCCGCTCTGAGGCACAGAAGGATCGACACCGCCGAAGATGTAAGCGCCTGCCGCTGTCGTCGTCGCGATCGGGTACCAGCCGGACCCGCCCAAGAGGTAGGCCGTGACCTGCGCCCCGCCCGCGGGGAGCGCGCCGCCGTCGCTCTCCACGGTCCCCTGGATGTTGCCTCCGCGCGCGAGGTCGAAGTTCACACCGATGCGGTCGGCGTCCGCAGTGAGCTCTACCGGAGCGGCGACTCCCGGCGTCGTCGCCGTCGGGTAGTACTGGGGGGCGAAGACGAGACCGGCAGCCGCTCCCGAAGCGCGCACGGTGTACACCCCCGAGGGAAGGTCGAGCCGGTAAGCGCCGTCCGCAGCAGTCGTGGCCGTGCCCGCCACCTGGCCGTCGGCAAATGCCTCGACGACCAGCCCCGCAGCGGGGGCGCCGTCCGCGCGCACTGTGCCGGTGATCGCCGTCACCGCGGCGGGTGCCGCCGCGATGGCGACCACCTGACCCGCGGTCGCCGTGACGTCGACGGGATCGACCGACCCGACGTCGCCTTCACCGTCGACGGTCACCGTACCCGCGGCGGACTCGTCGACGCGGAGCGAGGCATCGATGTCGTCGATCATCTCCCCGCCGACGGCGACGATGCGCTGTGCGCCGCTCCAGTCGGCGGCATCCTTCCAGAACTCCGAGACGAGGTCGGGGGCAGCGGAAGCAGGTGCGAAGCGAACGACGTACTCGCCCGCGGGAAGGTCGCCGACGGTATAGTCTCCGTTCGCGTCCGTGATCGCGTCGTACGTAGACCCACCCTCGCTGTCGGAGATGTCGACGCTGACGCCTTCGACGGGAAGCCCGCTGTCTTCGCGGGTGACGCTCCCGGTGATCGTCGTCGTGGCGATGACGTCGGCCGGGGCTGAAGCGGCTGCGCCCCCGACGACCAGCACCGCCGCGAGAGCGCCCGCGCTCAGTCCTCGCAGCCGCGCCCGGCGGACGGCATGACGTGACTTCATCGGTGATTCCCCTCACGATGGGATTCGAATCGCGCGAGCGGCTCTGCCCTCGCGACCCCGTGCGGGGAGTGGGCCCCGCACCGTGCGCCCGACGATATCCCACGAGCCGCCGGGAGGGAACACTCTGGGAACACTCGAGTGTCGGCGTTACCTGTCCGTGATCACCCGAAAGTGCCGACCTCCGGCACCCGATCGGTCCGTGCGTAGCGCAGCAGTGTCACTCCGGCGTCGTCGGTGATCGGCGGCTCGAGTAGACGCAGCACGCTCGGCGACGCACCATCGTCGAACACCTTCTTGCCCGCGCCGAGCAGCAGCGGATACACCCAGAGGTTCAGCTCGTCGAAGAGACCCTCAGTGAGCAGCGTGTGCACGAAATCGATGCTGCCGATCACATGCACTTCGCGATGGGCCGCCCGTATCGCCGCGATCTCCGCGGCGAGGTCGACACCGACGCGCGTGCTGCCCTCCCAGTCGAGCGCGAGATCCGCATCCCGGGTCGCGACGTACTTCGGCACGCGGTTGAAGAGCGTGCCGATGTCGCCGGACTCGCCCTCGGTGTGATGCGGCCAGTACGAGGCGAAGATGTCGTACGTGCGCCGACCGAGCAACAGCGCATCGAGACCGCGCATGCCCTTCTCGATCTCGGGTCCGACGCCGGAGGAGGGGTATCCGGCCTGCCACCCGCTGAACCGGAATCCGCCCGACGTGTCCTCATCGGTGCCGCCGGGACCCTGGGCGACTCCGTCGAGAGAGGTGAAGAGATCGATCAGGATGCGACCGGGTGTCTGTTGTTCATCAGCATATTGGTCGTTCATGTCGTGCTCCCTACTGTCAATCGTTGGATGTGGAAGGTGTCTGCGAAAGACTCCAGCAGCGCTTCATCGCCGCGGATCACAGCGACGAGGTCCTGTGCCAGCGCTTCCGCCGGGGTGACCTCGCCGCCGATCAACCGACGGATGCCGGGGCCGGCAACGATCACCGCATCCGGTTCTCCTTCGGGGATGCGCCCGCCGACGGGAGGTGCCGGAGGGGCGAGCTGCGCGACGCGGAGCTCGCCGTCGCGCACCGATGCACGGAGGGCGACATCGCCGACGTGCAGTTCGTACTCCGCGTCCAGCGCGCTCTCGGCGACGAACGCCGTGCGCAGCGCCATCGTGAGGGAATCGGCCGTGACGACGTCGCCCTCGTCCGGGTCTCCCATCGCCTGGAAGCCCCAGCGTCCGAGGGCGAGCATGATCGGTTCGAAGGAGCGCCCGTACGGGGTGAGCTCGTACACGAGTCCGCAGTTCAACAGCGGCACACGTCGCACGACCCCACCCTCCTGCAGCTCTTTCAGTCGCGTGGACAGGATGTTGGTGGGGATGCGCGGCAGACCCTGCTTGAGGTCGGTGTACCGACGCGGTCCGACGAGCAGATCACGGACGATGAGCAGCGCCCACCGCTCCCCGATCAGCTCGACGGCCGTCGTCACACCGCAGTACTGGCCGTAGCTGCGCGCCGCCATGTCAGGCCGACGTGGCGGTGTCGGCCACGTGATCCGGGCCGTTCTCGATGGCTTCGGGCGTCATGTAGAGGAAGCCGAGCGAGTTGCCGTCGGGGTCGTCGAGGTCACGCGAGTACATGAAGCCGTAGTCCTGTACGGGCTTCGGCTCGGCGCCACCGGCCGCCAGACCCTTCGCGAGGATCGCATCGACCTCCTCGCGGGAGTCCTGGCTGAACGCCACCGAGACCTGGACGACCTCGTTCGGGTCGGCGATGGGCTTGTCGGTGAAGGTCGAGAAGAACTCGCGCTTGAGGATCATGAAGTAGATGTCCTCGCTCCACACGACGCACGCCGCATTCTCGTCGGTGAACTGGGGGCTGATCTCGCAGCCGAGCGCGGTGTAGAAGGCCTTCGCGCGCTCGAGGTCGGTGGTGGGCAGGTTGACGAACACCTTGGTCATGATGGCTCCTCCGGAGGTGTGAGCTCATCGGTCGGTGAGCCCGTTGAGGTAGAGCTTGTTAAAAACAATCACGCTTGTCAATAGCAAGTTCGAGTCGATCCCCCACACGGGGGATGCGGCGCCGCCACGGCCCGCCCTACGGTGGAGGGATGTCCGCCGCCCCGTTCATCCGCACGCCGACCGAGCGCGAACGGCGCAGCGATCTCGTGCTCGCGACCGTGCTGTTCGTCGGTGCCGTGCTGAGCGCAGCGCTCTCCTCGATCGCGGAGATGTACGGCGACGAACAGGCGCCGCTGTGGACCGCCCTCGTGTACGCGGCGGTCGTCACCGCTCCCCTGGCCGTGCGCCGGCGCTGGCCAGGCACCGTCGCCGTCATCGTGGTGGCCACCTACTTCACCGCGGTGACGATCCGCATCCCCGAGATCTACGTCGGCAACATCGCCATGTTCATCGCGATCTACACGGTCGGCGCCTGGATGAACAACCGCCGGCGTGCGCTCATCGTGCGCGTCGGGATCATCGTCAGCATGTTCGTGTGGCTGCTGATCACCATGTACCGCGACGCGATCCGCGAGGCGGACAAGGCGGATGTGATCGCCGGAGCCATGTCGCCCTACGTGGCCTTCATGCTCATCCAACTGCTGCTGAACGGGCTCTACTTCGGCGGCGCCTACTACTTCGGCGAGCGCTCGTGGGCAGCGGCGGCACAGCTGGCCGTGCTCGAGCAGCGGACGGCCGAGCTCGAGCGCGAACGCGAGGTCACCGCGGCCCAGGCCGTCGCGCTCGACCGGGTGCGCATCGCCAGAGAGCTGCACGATGTCGTCGCCCATCACGTGTCCGTCATGGGCGTGCAGGCCGGGGCCGCGCGCCTGGTGCTGGAGCGGGATCCAGCGGAGGCCTCTCGCATCCTCACGGGCATCGAGGGGTCGGCGCGCGACGCCATCCACGAGCTGCGCCAACTGCTGGAGACTCTGCGCGCACCGGGCGGAGAGACCTCGGACGCCGCCTCGACCCTGAACCTCGACGACGTCGCCGAACTGGTCGAGGCCTCGACCGAAGCGGGGCTTCCGACCGCGTACACGGTCATCGGAGACCCGACACCCGTCCCGTCTCTCGTCGCCGTGAACCTATACCGCATCACCCAGGAGTCGCTCACGAATGCTCGCCGTCATGCGGGACCCGATGCGACCGCCGACGTCCGAGTGCGCTACGACGGCGACGGCGTCGAGGTCGAGATCGTGAACACGGGGCGCCCCGTCTCGCAGCTGCGTCCTGGACTCGGACAGCTGGGGATGCGGGAGCGTGCCGCGGCCTCCGGCGGCACGCTCGAGGTGACGCCGCGTCCCTTCGGAGGACTGCGCGTGCGCGCCCGTGTGCCCCTTCCCGTCGCCTCGGTCACACGCGAATCCGTCGCACACGAAGCGAGCGTGCGCCGATGACCGGATCGATCCGCGTGCTGCTCGTCGACGACCATGCGCTGCTGCGCGCGGGCTTCCGCACGATCCTCGACACGCAGCCCGACATCGAGGTGGTCGGCGAGGCATCCACCGGGGCAGAGGCCGTTGAGCAGGCATCCGCCCTCCGCCCGGACGTCATCATGATGGACGTGCAGATGCCCGATATGGACGGCATCGAGGCGACGAGACGCATCGTGGCCGACCCCGCGATCGAAGCGGCGATCGCGATCGTCACCACCTTCGATCGCGATGACTACCTGTACCAGGCGCTCGATGCCGGAGCTGGCGGCTTCCTGCTCAAGAACGCCGGTGCGGAAGACCTCATCGCCGCCGTCAGGGCGCTCGCCGCCGGGGACGGCATGCTCGCGCCCGAGGTGACCCGCCGCGTGCTCGCCCGCTTCACCGCGACACCTGCTCCGACGGTCTCGCCCACGGCGCCGACCGGGGGCGGCGGTGTGTCGAACGTCGTCATCGCCGAGCCCCTCACCGAGCGCGAGGCCGAGGTGCTGACCCTGCTCGCGGATGCCAGGAGCAACGCCGAGATCGGGCAGGCGCTGTTCATCGGGGAAGCCACCGTGAAGACGCACGTCTCGCGCATCCTGCAGAAGCTGGGGGCACGCGACCGTGTGCAGGCGGTGGTGCTCGCGCATCGCATGGGCCTCGCCTAGGACGGCGTCGGCCCCGACTCCGCGGTAGCCTCGGAGCCATGCCCGACGCCGCACCCCTGTCCCGCCCGATCCTGGCGGGAGTGGTGACGGCACTCGTCGGGTTCACGAGTTCGTTCGCGGTCGTGCTGACCGGACTCGACGCCGTCGGGGCGGACGCGGCGCAGGCGGCCAGCGGACTGCTCGCGGTCAGCCTCATGATGGGTCTCGCGTGCGTCGTGCTCGCCTGGCGGTATCGGATGCCGATCACCGTCGCCTGGTCCACGCCGGGGGCCGCCCTCCTCGTGTCCACGGGCACGGTCGAAGGCGGTTGGTCTGCCGCGGTCGGTGCGTTCCTGGTCACCGCCGCGCTCATCCTGCTCACCGCGCTCTGGCCCGCACTCGGCGCCCTGATCGCTCGCATCCCTCCGTCCATCGCGCAGGCGATGCTGGCCGGAGTGCTGCTGCCCCTGTGCCTCGCCCCGATCACCGGCCTGGTGGCGAACCCCTGGGGCGTGGTGCCCGTCGTGCTCACCTGGCTGGTGTTCGCGCGGCTCGCCCCGCGCTGGGCCGTGCCGCTCGCGTTCGCCGCTACGGCCGTGGTGGTCGCGGTGTCCCTGATCGGCGATGGTGCTTCGTTCGATCCGCGTCTGCTGCTGCCGCGCCTCGAGTTCACCGCTCCCACGTTCACGGTGGGCGCCCTCGTGGGTCTCGCGCTGCCGTTGTTCATCGTGACGATGGCGTCTCAGAACGTCCCTGGCGTCGCGATCATGCGCAGCTTCGGATACGAGGTGCCGTGGCGCCCGGCCATGCTCGTCACCGGGGTCGGCACGGCGCTCGGTGCGACGGCGGGCGGGCACGCCATCAACCTCGCCGCGATCAGCGCCGCGCTCGCCGCCTCGCCGGACGCCGACCCCGACCCGAAACGGCGGTGGGTCGCCGGGGTCTCGACCGGAGTGTCCTACCTCGTGCTCGCCGTGTTCTCGGCGGCCTTCGCCGCGCTCGTGGTGCTGGCACCTGCCGCCGTCATCCCGGCGGTCGCGGGCCTCGCGCTGTTCGCCGCGTTCGGATCGTCCGTGCAGCAGGCCATCGACGACCCGGGTGAGCGCATCCCCGCCGTGGTGACGTTCCTCGTGGCCGCGTCAGGAATCGCCGTGCTCGGAGTCAGCGCCGCATTCTGGGCCCTCGTCGCCGGTCTCCTCGTGCGCACGGTGCTGCACACCGCGCGCAGCTGACCTCCTCCTCCTCCCCCGCTCGGGTGATCCTGCGGAGTCCGCCATGCGGGGGATGTCCGAGACACGTGTGCTCCGTAGCGTGAGGGTATGACCACAGGAATGCTCGAACTCTCCGGCATCACCAAGAGCTACGGCTCTCGGCGCGTGCTCGATGACGTGTCCTTCACGGTCGCCCCCGGGCGGCTCACGGGCTTCGTCGGCGGCAACGGCGCCGGCAAGACCACCACCATGCGGATCGTGCTGGGACTGCTGTCGTCGGACGGCGGTCGCGTCGATCTGGATGGCGCCCCGTTGACGACTGCCGACCGGCGCCGCTTCGGCTACATGCCGGAGGAGCGCGGCCTCTACCCGAAGATGAAGGTGCTCGAGCAGATCGTCTACCTCGCACGCCTGCACGGCTTCGGCAAGCAGGAGGCCACGGAGCGGGCGACCTCGCTGCTCACGGAACTCGGGCTCGGCGAGCGGCTGAACGACACCATCGAATCGCTCTCGCTCGGCAACCAGCAGCGCGCGCAGGTCGCCGCCTCGCTCGTGCACGACCCCGAGGTGCTCATCCTCGACGAGCCGTTCTCCGGCCTGGATCCCCTCGCCGTCGACGTGGTCGCGGGTGTCCTGCAGTCCAGCGCGGCCAAGGGGGCGTCGATCCTGTTCTCCTCCCACCAGCTCGACGTGGTGGAGCGGCTGTGCGACGACCTGGTCATCCTCGCCGGTGGCACGATCCGCGCGGCGGGCTCGCGCGACGCACTCCGCGCCGAGCACGCGCGCGACCGGTACGAGCTGGTCTCGGCCGGAGACGCCGGGTGGCTGCGCACCGAGCCCGGTGTCACGGTGGTCGACTTCGAGGGCGGCTACGCCCTGTTCGACGCGGACGGCCCGGAGACGGCCCAGCGCGTGCTGCAGTCCGCCGTACAGCGTGGCGATGTCGCCAGCTTCGCCCCCAAGCATCCGTCCCTCGCCCAGATCTTCAAGGAGGTCATCCAGTGAGCACCCCCTCCCCCGTTCGCAGCTCGAACGGCATCTGGCTCGTCGCCGAGCGCGAGATCGGATCGAAGCTGCGCAGCAAGGCCTTCCTGATCTCCACCGGCATTCTGCTGGTCCTCGCCCTCGCCGGCATCCTGTTCGGCGGGTTCGCGAGCAAGAACTCCGAGACCACGCCGATCGCCGTGACCGCGGAGACCGCCTCCGCCGTCTCCGCCATCCCGAACGTCGAGGTCACCACGGTCGCCGACCGGGCCGCAGCCGAACAGCTCGTGCGCGATGACAAGGTCGATGCCGCGGTAATCGAAGGCGACGGACCGTCGGGATACACGATCATCGCGATGCAGGATCCCCCGGGCGAGATCGTCTCAGCCCTGTCGATCGCTCCCGAGATCGTCAGCCTCGAGCCCGCGACCACGAACCCGCTGCTGCGGTACTTCATCGCGATCGCGTTCGGCCTCGTCTTCATGATGGCTGCGGCGACGTTCGGCGGCACGATCGCACAGAGCGTCGTGGAGGAGAAGCAGACCCGCGTGGTCGAGGTGCTGCTCTCGGCGATCCCGGCCCGCACACTTCTCGCGGGCAAGGTGATCGGCAACACCGTGCTCGCGATGGGGCAGATCCTCGCCCTGGCGGCGGTCGCCACCATCGGTCTGATCGTCACCGGTCAACGGGAGGTGCTCACGACGCTGGGGGCGCCCATCATCTGGTTCGCGATCTTCTTCCTGTTCGGCTTCATCCTGCTGGCGGCGATGTTCGCGGCCGCGGCGTCGATGGTCTCTCGCCAGGAGGACATCGGGTCCACCACGACACCGATCACGATGCTCATCATGGCGCCGTACATCCTGGTCATCGTCTTCAACGACAACCCGCTGGTGCTCACGATCATGTCGTACGTGCCGTTCTCCGCCCCGGTCGGCATGCCGATGCGCCTGTTCGTGGGAGAGGCGCAGTGGTGGGAGCCGCTGCTGAGCCTCGTGATCCTGCTCGCCAGCTGCGTGGCCGCGATCGTCATCGGCGCGAAGATCTACGAGAACTCGCTCCTGCGCATGGGCTCCCGCGTCAAGCTCCGCGAGGCGCTGCGGGGTTAGCCCCCCTCCCTTGCCGCCGAGACCCATCCCGCACGCGGAAACCCGCCGTCGCAGACGTCAGCGACGTTGGGTTTCGGCGTGCGGGATGGGTCTCGGCGAAGGGTCAGGTCAGATCACGCCGTCGGCCAGGGTGGTGGGATTGCCGAAGCGGTGGTTCGTGATCGATACGGCCTGCTCGTGCAGGAACGGTAGCATCTCGACCCGTCCCGCCCCGGTCACGGCGTGCGACCAGACCGCCACATCCGGGCTTCCGTCGAGCGCCTCGTGCAGCGCCGCGGCGTC